>CAJXLH010000265.1 GCA_913055925.1 uncultured Maritalea sp.
TGCCAGGCTTCAAGCACGACCTATTTGGCTCGTCCCATGTTTGGATTCACGCAAATCCAGATTTTCAGGAACTGGCGCCGGATCTCGAAAAGTACGGGCTTGAGTACATTTGGGAAGAGGATCACATAACGGGTCATCCCAATTTGGAAGGCCCTGGGATTGTTGTCTACAAGGACATCGATAAGACTTGTGACAGTATAGCTCAGTACTCTGAAAGAGATGCGAAACGCTATCGCGAGATTTACGACAAATGGCATGAAATCCGTGATGGGTTTATCAAGGGTATGTTTTCCCCGCCTGCAAAGCCCGGGCTTATGCCGACCGCAATGCAGGATAGCTATGAGGGCCTGTTAAAGCTCAAGGAGTTCAACCTCTCATCGCGGCAATTTGTGATGCAGAATTTCGAGAACGACACCGTACGCGCCTTCATTCTGGGTTGGGCATTAGCGCCGCAAATCTTTCCAGATACAGAATGCACAGGGCAGTCGTTTTACATCCTTATTCCGGGTATCCACACCTACGGCGCAGCAATTCCCAAAGGGGGATCGATGATGCTGCCGACCGCGATGGCGCGGTATATTGAGGCGAATGGCGGGAAGGTTATCACTGAAGCGCCGATCGACAAATTTGTGGTCGTCGATGGAAAATGCACGGGCGTTCAACTTGAGGATGGTTCGCAGATCCTAGGTTCGCGTGCCGTGGTGACTGGGCTAGGGCCAAAAGTCTCATTCCTCGATTGTATGGACGAGGTGCATCTCACACCCGAATTTATCGAGGCTTGCGGAAATTTCTCCTACGGTTCGGTTTCAATCGCTCGTGTGCATTTGGCATTGAACGAACTGCCAAAGTATAAGAACGGCAAGGATATGGATAGCTGCGCTTTCCATCGGATTTTTGGCACGATGCACGATATCGACGTCCAATATGCCGAGATCATGATGGGCAAACCGCCCACCAATCCTTTTCTTTGGAGCGCCGGTTGGACAATACTTGATCCTTCTCGCGCACCTGATGGCAAGCACACACTTATTATCGATACTTTCGTGCCCTCAAAACTCAGTGACGGTTCGAGCTGGGACGACATCATCGAAGACTATGTCGAAGACGTTTTGCTCAAAGTGATGCGGCGACATACCACCAATATGGGCCCAGAAAACATTCTTGGCGCATACTACGAAACGGGCGTCAGTCTGGAAGAGGCCAATCCTTCATTCGTGCGAGGCAATACAACAGGCGGCGAGCGTTTGCTGTCGCAAATGGGCTATTTGCGGCCCTTGCCAGGCTATTCCCAATACAAGTCGCCAATTCAAAATCTTTATATGACGGGGCCAAGTTGCCACCCCGGCGGTGGAATTACCGCAATGGGCACCATCACCGCCAATGTCATGTTGCGTGACTTTGGCATGGAACATCGATCATTTAGCTAGGGATCTTTGCGCTCATGCGAAAACCAATTGAAAAATATACAGCCTTGGTCATTCAACCACACGTTGAAGTGGCGACGGACCGTGAAGGGATTAAGCGAAACTTGCAACGCGCAATCGACATGATCGATTTCGGCGTAGGCTATCATTGGGAAATTCCAGTTCGGCTCGTTGTATTCCCTGAGTATTTCCTGCAAGGCGTCACGACGCCAGGTAAAGGTGAACATGGACTTGAAGAGTTCATGAAAAAAGCCATCACGTTCGAAGACCCTGAAATTGTCGCGCTCATTGACAAGTGTAAAGAGTACAACATCTACATTTCTGGTGGCGGCGTCATTGAAAAAGTGCCCGAATTTCCGGACCGCTGGTTTAACACCGCGTTCATTCTGGGGCCGAACGGCGTCGAACTGAAATATCATAAATACCACATACCGGCGTCAATTGGCTTGGGTACGTCACCTCACGATATGTGGGATGAATACACCAAGGTATTTGGCGGTGACATTAAGGATATTTTCCCAGTTCTTGACAGCCCAATTGGAAAACTCGGCTGCATGACTTGTCACGATGGTTGCACTCCAGAAGCTTCGCGCGCACTCGGCTACAACGGTGTTGAAGTAATCTGCCACCCAGTCGCATTGCAAGAAGTTGAGGGTGTTTCTGAGCCCTGGGATTTTTGGATGTTTACGCGTCGAACGCGTGCTCACGACAACATGGCATATTTGCTCGGATCAAACTGGGGCACAGTTGATTATCAATACTACCCAAAAGCGTTTTGCGCGGGTAACTCATTTGCAATCGATTATACGGGCATGGTTTTGCGCCATACGCCTTATCCTGAAGAGCAGGTGTTATCGGTTACAATCGACATTGAAGCGCAGCGCGAATATCGCACGCGGATCAACCATAATACTTGGGTCGATGTGCGTACTGAAGCATTTAAGAAGATCTACGAAAACTCGATTTACCCACCAAATCTATTCCCGTCGGGCAATCCACCAAAGAACCTCGCGCACAAAATGCAGGGTGCATACACCTCAATGGACCAAATGTATGACCGTGGGCAGTTCGTTATGCCATTTGACAAAGACCGGATGCGGCATTCGGATTTGCTCAAGCAGCGCATCGCCGAGGCCCAATCACGTGGCACCTTGAGAAAGGATTAAGCCATGCGCGTGACCACACCCATTGCAGATATGGACGTGACTATTCACCGATTGACGGTGAGTGGGACGCGGCTGGTGATGCAAAACGCTGAAAATGACGCCATGCCCACGCGCGCAGAAATGACACCGCAAGATGTGCGCACCCTTTTTGGCCACCTGTTTAGACCAAGCGTCTTGATGTTTGGGGTGGGTTGTCTTTTGGGACTGGTCAAGGACCAGGGCAACAAAAACACGTCCGCTCAGAAACAAGAACATCCAACCCCGCACCCATGGTAAGTAAAATGAATAAAGAAAATTTGATGTCATCAACCGCGGTGCGCACAGGCGCGGACAGTTTGGTTGCCGGTCTAAAAGCAAATGGTATTTCAACCATGTTTGGCCTACCAGGCGGACAGTTGGACAATTTTTTTGATGCTGTCCAACGGACGAATGGTGGTTTGAACATCATTCGCTCGCGTCACGAGCAGGGCGCAGCCTATATGGCATTTGGTGCAGCGCGTTCAACCGGTAAACCGCAAGTGTTTTCCGTTGTGCCCGGACCGGGCATCATGAACGCGATGGGAGCATTGTCGACCGCTTGGGCGGCGAACTCTCCGGTGTTGAGTTTGTGCGGACAAATCCCTTCTGATGCTATTGGGTCCGGACGAGGCTATCTGCACGAAATTCCAGATCAACTGGCAACAATGCGCACTATGCTGAAGTATGCGGAGCGGATTGATACGCCACATTCTGCACCGCAAATGATCAACGACGCATTTGTGGCCATGCAAACTGGTCGTCCCGGGCCTGTGCATCTTGAAATGTCGCCAGATGTGATGGGTGACACGAGCGCTGTTACACAGTGCGCGGCTGCCCACCTCCCACAAGCACTGCCCGCTGATGCTAACGCTATTGATCGGGCAATCGAGCTCTTAGCGCGAGCGAAACGACCTTTGATTTATGTTGGTGGTGGCGCACAAGACGCATCGGACGAAGTCAAACAGCTTGCTGAAACTTTGGAAGCTCCAGTTTCAAGCTTTAGGTCCGGACGCGGTGTCGTTGATGATCGCGATTATCACGCGCAAGTTTTCCCTGCTGGTCGTCGCCTTTGGGCGGATGCTGATGTGGTCTTCGCGATTGGCACACGTCTTAAGTATCCTCAGCTTTATTGGGGGTTGGACAAAGACATTAAAATCATTCGTCTTGATATCGATCCAAAGGAGTTTGGTCGGTATGAAGCACCAGCTGTGGCCCTGCATGGCGATGCGAAAGCAACGCTAAAGGCCATACTCCCCGCTCTTATTGCCTCAATGCGGTCCGCGCCAACCTCTCGTGAGCGTGAACTGACCGAATTGAAAGAGCGCCTCTTCGTAGAAATGACTGAAAATGTGGGGCCGCAGATGGCTTATGTTCAAGCAATTCGTGATGTTTTGCCTGAAGATGGAATTTTTTGTGATGAAATAACTCAGGTCGGTTTTACTTCATGGTTCGGGTTGCCGATTTATAATCCACGATCGCACATCAATTGTGGGTTTCAAGGAACTCTTGGTTATGGCTACGCGACGGCGTTAGGCGTGAAGGTTGCCAATCCTGACAAACCGGTAGTGAGTATCTCGGGTGACGGCGGTTTCTTATTCACCGCCACCGAGCTT
>CAJXLH010000266.1 GCA_913055925.1 uncultured Maritalea sp.
TGCGCGCTATTCAGACGCCGTTTCGCAGGCAGTCGCTGGTACAGACAATGCTGGCCGCTTGATGGGCGAGCATGTCGCAGCGTTGCAAAACACAATCAGCGGCTTGCTGGTTGAAGTTCAAGACGTCAAGTCCACATTGGAAGGCCAGGCACATGGCTTCACCGATGCGGCGAATGAGTTGACTAATGCAAGCATGGTTTCAATCGACACGATTGAAGGTGGCCGCTCAGCCATTGATGCACTTGCACAAGGCTTCACCAATCGCGCCGAAGAAATTGACGGTCGCTTGCGCATGTTCGCAAGCTCGTTGGCAGAGACAGTACAGCAAACCGAGCAGCGCATTGCCGAAACGCAAGCCAAGCTTGACGAGACAGTACGTTCAGCATCGTCCTCTGTTTCAAACAATTTGCGTACGCTTTCTGAAACAGCAAGTGTTGAGGGCCAACGCGCTCAAACAACGCTACAACAGACACAGGCAGCGCTCATTCAAGAAATGCAGGATGCTATTCAGCAAGCCACGAACCGCTTCAACGAGACAGCAGACGCCATGCGCTCTACTGCTGGCCAAATGAACAGCGAGTTGCGTTCTACGCGCGACGAGTTGCAGCGCGGCATGCTGGAACTGCCAGAAGAAACAAAAGCAAGCGCAGCCGCAATGCGTCGCGTTGTCTCCGAGCAAGTTGAGGCACTGAACGCCCTTAATGACATTGTGAATGCGCAATCAAGCTCGCACAGCTTTAGCGCACCAATTGCGCCGCAACGCGCTGCACCAAGCACGCCACGTCGCGAGGCACCACGCCCAGCGCCAAAGCCTGCGCCACGTGAGCCAATGCGTGCAAACACGCTGAGCCAGCCAAAACAGCCGGTGGCCGCACCGCAGCAACCACTGCGCGATGAAGACATTTCATCTGAGCAGATTGCAGCACTGCTGGAACGCCAGATTGAGGCAGAGCAGCAAAAAGCACAAGCAGCGCCAATTCCGCGCCCAACGATCCAAACACCTGCTCCTGCGCCAGACGCAGAACAGCCAGCGCCGCAACCAGCGGCACCGGCACAAGACGCTGGCAATGAAAGCTGGGTACGCAACTTGTTGCGCAACGCTGATGCAAACCACCAAAACGAAACGCAACGCGGCAACAATCTCAACAGCCTTACAAGCGAGATGATTGCAGCGATCGACCAAAATGCATTGGAAAATGCCTGGTTGCGTTACCAAAACGGTGAAACAGGCGTATTCTCACGTCGCCTCTACACGCTGTCGGGTCAAGGTACATTTGACGACGTGCGCAAAAAGATTAAGCGCGACGACGAGTTTGCCAAAACTGCACGCGACTATATGAGCGACTTTGAGCGCCTGTTGCGCGATGCAGCTAACGGCCCTGAGCCGGTTCGCGATACGCAACAGCAGCTCACATCTGACCGCGGCAAGGTTTACACAATGCTTGCCCACGCGTTTGGCCGTATCGGCTAACTCTAACGCGGTCACTTAGACCTTTAAACCCGTCTTTCCTTGTTGGTTTGGCGGGTTTTTTGTTGGGCGCTGGGCATCGTTGGAATAATTGCGGATACTTGCTTTCGTTCCACTAGCCCCCGGATCAAGTCTGGGACTGCTCGGTGGAACACTTTTTTCCAAACAGTTCAGCCAGCGCTGAACTACGCTTCAGAGCGCGGGTTGATCAGGATAAGCGATACCAATACGCACAACCCGCCAAGACCGGCAATGGCTGCTGATAGCGCAAATGCTTGTGCGCCCAAATGCGAGAACAAAAAGCCGAAGCCGAAAACAAGTGTCGCAAGTGACGCTTGAGCCAAAACTTGCACCGTGCTTTGCGCTTCTGCTGCAAATTTCTCAGCTGTCCAGTTTGCGACAAAATTCAATGTGCCAAGATAGGTCACGCCAAACGAAATCGCGTGCAGCATCTGCAAACCAAAATAGCCAATTGTTGGCATTTCTAGGGTCATGCCAAACCAGCGGACAATGGTCGCACATGCGGCAAACAACAAGAGGTGGCGCGCAGAGAAGCGTTTAGCCACGCTCGCAAACACAAGGAAAGTCAACACCTCCGCTGCAGAACCGATAGCCCAAAGCGGTCCGATCACTTCTTTGCCAATGCCCTGCTGATCCCACAATAGCGACCCAAACGTGTAAAGCGGACCGTGGGATGCTGTGATTAAGGCAGAGCCAATAATCGCAAACATAAACCAAGGCCGGAACATATGCCGGAATTCCTGCGCTTGCAGCGGATGTGGGGCGACTTCTTTTGGTTTATTCTGTTCAAGCAGTTTGTCTTCCGGTGCAGTAGCGCGAAAGGCTGGCAACTGGAAGGAAATCAAGCCACGGCTAAAACTCAAAAGAACAAAAATCGGCAGGAACAACGCAATGCCCGCCCAGCCCAAATACCAACCACCGACGAGATTTGCAGCGACATAACCAACAGTGCCCCAAACTCGGATTTTGGCAAAGTCACTGCCGCGCCGACGGGTCATCCGCACGGTCGCCGCATCAATAATGGGCGACATCAACATGATTGGCAGCACGCAAAGTGTCCAAATCAGAATAATGGGCCAAACCCCATCGACAAAAAACAGCGCGAACGGTGCAACACCAGCAATAAGGCTGCAGACAATGATGACGCTGCGCCAATCCGACGCTTTGTCGGCAATACGCCCCACAAAGATGTTGATCAACACCATAGTCCAAATCGGCAATGCGTTCAGAATGCCGATATCGGCATCGCTAAACCCCTTGTGTCGCAACCATAACGGCAGGAACGGAACGGCTATGCCGACCGCCAAAAACATTGAACCGTAATAATAGGACGCGCGTGCTTCAGAGGATTTGAAACGCGAAAGGCCATCTTGAGACATGGAGAAACCTTTGCAGAATCTGACAAGAGACTTGCATGGTTGCGCCCTTAATGAGATTTGAGCAAGTCATTTTAGACTTTAGTCGTAAGTTTTTTAGGCTGCCAATTCGCGTTGCGGGCCAATAATCTGCAGATTTTCAAAGAATATCTCTGCGCAGTGCCGCCACGTAAATGTGAGCGCATGCCGCCTCGCCGCTCCTCGGTCCAGCGTCAATGCGGTTCTGATCGCCACCGAAAGATCGTCATCCATTGCGCCCGCCCGTCTGTCCGTCAACACATCGATTGGCCCCATTGTAGGATATGCCGCAACCGGCGTTCCAGAGGCCATAGCTTCAATCATCACATTACCAAAAGTGTCGGTTTTTGACGGAAAAACAAAGGCGTCAGCACTTTGATAACAAGCCACGAGCTCCTTGCCAGAACGGTGACCCAAGAAATGAACATCCGGAAAAGCATGGCGCAACTCTTCTAGCTGCGGCCCGTCGCCAACCACAATTTTTGTCCCCGGCACATCTGCGGACAAAAAGCTCTGGATGTTTTTCTCAACCGAAACGCGCCCCACATAAAGTAGATGCGGACCCGGCAAATCGGTAAACTGCGTTTTCTCCCCCGGAACAAAGTGGGATGCGTCAACACCCCGCGTCCAAGACACGATGTTCTCAAAGCCACGGCTCAGCAAATCTTTGGAAATCGATTTTGTGGGCGCCAAAGTGCGCTTGGCAGGTTCAT
The DNA here is from genome assembly GCA_913055925.1 of uncultured Maritalea sp. GTDB lineage: Bacteria > Pseudomonadota > Alphaproteobacteria > Rhizobiales > Devosiaceae > Maritalea. The sequence continues at coordinate 3,597 of CAJXLH010000266.1, forward strand.
GGAACCAGCGCAAATAGGCATATCCCCAATCTGGCGGAATAGGCACACGTGCCGACAGATATTCGGCAAAACGTGTATGATAGCTGGTAGTAAAAGGCACATTTCGCGCCATGCAAAGCTGCCGCGCCAATAGACCCAACGGCCCTTCCGTCGCGATGTGGATGCAGTCTGGCTGCACCCCATCCACAAAGGCTTCAATATGCCCAAGCGAGGCAAAAGAAAGACGAATTTCGGGGTAAGTTGGCATGGGCACAGTCCAAAACTGCCCCGGCGTCAAAAAGCGCACATCATGCCCAAATGATTTTAGTTCATCGCCAACATTTGTCAGACATCTCACCACCCCGTTTACTTGAGGCTGCCAAGCGTCTGTGACGATGAGGATCCGCGTCACGCGGCCTCACGCGACCTTTTTGAACGCGTTCCCTTGGCTGGCGTCGCCATCTCCGTCCAGCGGATCAACTCAAAATTGCCATCGTGATGCTCAACGATGGCGGTACAACTTTCTACCCAATCACCAGTATTGATATAACGCGTGCCGTAGTGATCATGAATATCGGCGTGGTGAATATGGCCACAAATCACACCATCCACACCGGTTTGCTTGGCTTCATGAGCCAA
>CAJXLH010000267.1 GCA_913055925.1 uncultured Maritalea sp.
TTCGGTGGCCCCGCAAGAAGTAGAGAAATATGACATTGCTTGCCTAACTGGCGATTTGGCAGGCTTGCTTGATCATTTTGGTTATGATGATGCAGTTTTTGTCGGACACGATTGGGGTGCCAATGTGGCGTGGAGCATGGCGATGCTTCACCCCAAACGGGTCAGTAAACTGGTTGCGCTAGCGTTGCCCTACCAAGAGCGCGGTGAAATGCCTTGGGTTCAGTTTCTCTCAATGCTGTTCGGTGACGATCACTATATGGTCGATTTCAACAAACGCCCGGGGGTTGCTGACGCAGTGTTGAATGACAATGCTGATCAGTTTTTGCGTAATCTTTATCGAAAGAACGTGCCGCCTGTAACACCAGCACCCGGCAACTATATGATCAATCTAGCAAATGAAGAAACCGCGCTTGGCGAGCCGATCATGAGTGACGATGAACTGAACATTTTCGTTCGTGCTTTTGAGAAAACCGGTTTTGAGGGCAGTATCAATTGGTATCGAAATTTGGATCGAAACTGGCAATTGCTGGCTAATGTGGAACCAATCATCACCCAAGAAGCACTGATGATTTATGGCGAACAAGACATGATCCCCAAGTCTCCGACCTTGAGCAATTTCGTGCCAAATGTCACTGAAACTAGTCTTGATTGTGGGCACTGGGTGCAACAGGAAATGCCGAGCGAAACATCGAAACTGATCTTGGACTGGCTGGCGAAAAGCGCGTAGAAATGAACGCGTCCCCAATTGAAATTGGGGGCGTGATCTATTGGAGCAACTGTCATCAAAGACCCGACATATTTTACAACGCCCGAAGAATTTGAGGCTTGGATGGAGGACAACCATTCAACCCAGCAAGAACTGTGGGTTGGGTATCATAAAGTCAGTTCGGGAACACCGAGCATCACCTGGTCGCAGTCCGTCGACGTCGCGCTTTGTTTTGGCTGGATCGATGGCATACGCAATTCGATTGACGACAAGCGGTATAAGATCAGGTTCACGCCGCGAAAGTCCAAGAACGTCTGGAGTGCGGTGAATGTGAAAAAGGTTAAAGCCTTGACCAAGGAGGGCAAAATGCGCCCTGAAGGCCTGCGCCAATTTGAAAAGCGGACAGACAAAAAGGGCTATTCAACCAATGACAAAGATGCTGATCTTGCACCTCAATATTTGGCCGCGCTGAAGGAAAATCCGAAGGCATGGGCGTTTTTTGAAGCGCTAGCTCCATCTTACAAGCGCACCACCATTTGGTGGGTCATGAGCGCAAAAAGGGAAGAAACGCGCCAGCGCCGACTGGAAGTGTTGATCACTTCAGCCGAGGCGGGCGAGCGCATACCCATATTGCGTAAGTAGCGGCGGCGCGATTAAGCGCCACGCAATTTTGTGATCGTTGTCGTCGGCGAAATCGATTCCGGGTCCACTTTGATATGGATGAGCGACGGCTTGCCTGATGCACGTGCGCGCTCAAATGCCGGGGCGAACTCTTCGGTTTTTTCAACCGTTTCACCGTGACCGCCATAGGCGCGGGCGAGGGCGGCGAAATCTGGATTGCTGAGATCCGTCGCTGAAATTCGGTGCGGATAGTTTTTCTCTTGGTGCATACGGATCGTGCCGTAAATGCCATTATCGATGACAAGCGTGATGATATTCGCACCGAACTGCGCGGCAGCACCAAACTCTGTGCCTGTCATTTGAAAACACCCGTCACCGGCAAAGCAAATCACATCCTTTTCAGGATGCCGAAGTTTGCCCGCAATCGCGGCAGGTAGACCGTAGCCCATTGAGCCAGATGTTGGCGCGAGCTGTGTGCCAAATTTTTGGAAACGCCAAAAGCGATGTAGCCAAATCGCGTAGTTGCCTGCGCCGTTGGTCAGGATCGCATCGTCGTCAAGCGTATCGCGCAAATAAGCCATCACTTCGCCCATTTGAACGTCGCCAGGCGTTGTTGGCAAATTGTCCGTCCATGCGCGATAGGCGGCATTTGCTTCTGCTGCAGCGCCTGTGTCAGTCCGAGCAGGGATGTCTGAAATCGCATCGAAAAAGGCGTCCGGCGTTGCATTGATGGCTAATGTTGGCGTGTAAATCCGCCCAAGCTCTTCCGCGCCCGGATGCACATGAATAAGCGTTTTGCCCGGATTTGGCATGCCCAAAAGAGAGAAGTTCTGGCTTGGATTCTCAGAAAACCGTGCGCCCAAAAGAATGACGCAATCGCTCTCAGCAATGCGGTCTTTCAATGCCGGGTTGATGCCTAGACCAACATCGCCCGCATAGTTCTTGTGCGTGTGATCAAAGAGCTGCTGTCGACGGAACGAGCAACCCACTGGCAAATGGTGTTTTTCGCTAAAGCTTTGAAGCTGAGCAACAGATGCTGCATCCCAACGCGATCCACCAGCAATTATAATCGGGTTATTGGCTGTTGCTAAAAGCTCGGCAAATCGCGTGACGGCTTTTTGGGTTGGGGCAGGTTCAGCTACTTCAATGTAGGTGCAAGGATCGACATCCACCTCATCGCGCAACATGTCTTCTGGCAAGGCAAGGACAACCGGACCCGGCCGACCGCTCATGGCGATATGATAGGCGTGGGCAATGATTTCTGGGATGCGCGAGGCATCGTCAATTTCTTCAACCCATTTGGCAAGATCACCAAAGGTTTGGCGATAATCAACTTCTTGAAACGCTTCCCGGCCCTTCATTTCGCGGCCGATTTGCCCCACAAACAAAATCATTGGCGTTGAATCTTGCTTGGCCACATGCACGCCAGCGGCGGCGTTGGTTGCGCCGGGGCCGCGGGTGACCATGCAGATGCCAGGGCGTCCGAGCATTTTGCCGTCCGCTTCCGCCATCATCGCGGCGCCGCCTTCGTGACGCGAGGTGACAACATCGATATTGCTGTCATAAAGACCGTCCAGCACCGCCAAATAGCTTTCGCCGGGTACGCAAAAAACGCGATCTACCTTTTGTGCCTCAAGGCACTTCACCAAAATCTCGCCGCCAGTCATTTTTGCCATTTTGAAATGGTCCTATCGTTTATTCTTTTGCAATTCCGCGAGGATTTCTTCGCGGTGCTGATCTACCTTTGGAGAAGCGGTGCCAAGTGTAAGCTCGGCATCGGAAAAGCTGATCGGCGTGCGCACGCCGGGCACACCGTCAAGGTTGAGCTGCATACCACGCGCCACCACCTGCGGATCAGCAAACACTTCGTCGATATTATTGATCGGACCAGCGGGCACGTTGCAATTGTGCAAGGCCTCTAGCATTTCCCATTTGTCCCATTTGGAAAAGGCTTCGCTCAAAACTTCTGTGAGCTCATCGCGGTTGGTGAGACGCGCCGCGTTGGTGGCAAACTTCTCGTCTATTGCGATATGATCAAGCTCCAACAAATGGCAAAGCCGTTGGAATTGCCCATCATTGCCGACCGCCAAAATGATGTGGCCGTTTTTCACTTCCAAAACTTGGTAAGGAACAATGTTTGGATGCGCATTGCCCATGCGAGTTGGCGCTTTGCCTGACACCAAATAATTCATCGCTTGGTTGGCCAACACACCGACCATGCTGTCAAGCAACGCCATGTCGACCTGCTGCCCAAGTCCGGTGCGCTCGCGTTGCCACAAAGCGGCTTGAATGCCGATGGTTGCGTAAAGCCCGGTCATGATATCCGCCAGAGCGGTGCCGATTTTTTGCGGCTCGCGACCCGGTTCGCCGGTAATGGACATCATCCCCGACATGCCTTGCACAATAAAATCGTAGCCCGGTTGCGCGGCATAGGGGCCCGTTTGGCCAAAGCCTGTGATCGAGCAATAAATGAGACGCGGATTGATTTCCTTCAGGGTCGCATAATCAAGGCCATACTTTTGAAGGCCGTTGAGCTTAAAATTCTCCACCAACACGTCAGATTGCTTGACGAGGTCAATGACGATCTCACGGTCTGCTTCTTGCCGGAAATCAAGCGCAATCGAACGCTTTCCACGGTTGCAGCTATGAAAATAAGCCGCAGATTTGTCGCCTTCGCGCTCAACAAACGGAGGTCCCCAGGTGCGGGTGTCATCGCCTTTGTGGCTTTCGACTTTAATGACATCAGCGCCCAAGTCTGCGAGGGTTTGGCCAACCCAAGGGCCAGCCAAAACCCGCGCAAGTTCAAGAACTTTAAGACCTTCAAGAGGTTTGTTCATCGGACAATCCGATCTTAAAAGAATGCCTGCAACCCGGTTTGTGCAC
>CAJXLH010000268.1 GCA_913055925.1 uncultured Maritalea sp.
AATTCTATTTATTTCGAATTTCAAACTTATTTATATATGAAATTCAGGGTGTTACGTAAGGTGGAGCGAGTAAGTAACATTGATTAGCTTGCTTCGACCCGATAAAGTCCAAGTATATTTTGAATTATATTTTGGGTTGAATATGGACGAGCAGGAGTTGGATCTGCGCGGGTTTTTGGGTGTATTGCGACGACGGCGCAGATTGATTTTGTGCATCACTTTACTCTGCGCCATTTGCAGCCTTGTTTTGTTGCTTTTGATCACACCGCGATACACTGCCAGTACCAAACTTGTGCTAAACATTTCGCCAAATGATTTTTTGGAGTCGAGTTCACTTCCACCTACAAATGGCTTGCTGAATGCGCTGCTCGATAGCGAAGTTGAGTTGATTGGTGCGGAACCGGTTCTGTTGGCCGTATTTGACGAATTGCGGCTTTTGGAGACCGATGAATTTGGGATCGGACCGCGATTTTTTGAGTGGATCGCAAGGGTTTTCAACACAAGATCTTTTGTTGTGCCAGACGAACAAACGTTGCGAACTGAAGCGTTTGAGCGATTTCAAAGCCGCGTGGGCATTGAGCGCGAAGCCCAAACGTTTGTAATTGCCGTTCGTGCGCAATCTGAAAGCCCGTCGCGGGCAGCAGAAATCGCCAATGCGATTGCAGCAACTCACATGGCTTTTAAGGACGAACGCAAAAGACAAGAGGCTGCAGATGCGCAGTTGCGGCTCAATGCTCGAATTGATTTCGCGCGCGCGGCGATTGAGCGGGCCGAACTTCGATTGCAGACTTTTTTTCTTCGGAATGCCAACGCGATTGCGCAGCAAACAGGTGATCGGGAGCTGGCGTTGATCTACGATCAGCTTGCCGAACTGCAAACTGAAAATGAGCGCCACAACGAATTGATATCTCAACTCGCAACATCGCTCAGCACAAACAATTGGCCGCAGCTGTCGAGTGATCAGCTTAGTTCGGGTTTTCAGAATATGCTCACCGAATGGCGCAACTCAGGCAGTGAGCGAATTGATGCTGAATTTGAACTGCTTGTGAACAATGAAATTGCGTCCCTGCAAAATCAATCACAAGAAAACCAAACGCGTATTAAAGCATTGGCTTTGGACCTCCGGCAAAGAGTGTTTGAACTCGAGCTACCCGCTTCAATTTTGGGCGAGTTGCACGAAATCCGCACCGAGGCCCAGGTGGCGCGAGATCAATATGAGTTATTGGTGGCGCAGGCGGCCTCATTGCGCGCACGGACTGAACTGCAAAGTTCGGATGTGCGCATAATTTCCCCGGCGCGTGCGCCAACCCAAAAATCTTACCCGGATATGCGTCTTGTGGCCTTGGCCATTTTGCTTGGGTTCGGCGGTGCTGTGGCGTTGGCACTTGTGCTTGATCAGCATTATGGCGGGATCTCGAGCGAAGGACAGTTAGAAGCGGTGCTGTTTCACCCAGTGGTAGAAACCGTTCCAACTTATCATAGTCCAAACGGTCGTGCTGGTGGCGTAACTGTGCAAACTGCAGTGGATCTTGATCCTGCGTCTGGTTTCTCTGAGGCCATGAGACGCATTCGGTCGGAGATAGAATTATCGATCCATTCGGGGCCGCGAGAGGACGCTATCGTGGAAGGGAAGGTTATCCTTTTCTCCTCCACTATCGCTGGTGAGGGAAAGTCCACTGTCGCGGTGGCGCTGGCACGAACCTTGGCAAATTCGCGGGCGAAAACACTGATTATTGATGGTGATTTCCGGCAACCTACCATTCATAGTTATATTGGCCGCGAGGCCAAATCTGGTCTTATTGATTTTCTAAATGACACAAGCCAGACACCAAGGTTGTCGAGTTCGTTTGAACATGATGTTGCACCTAATCTCGATGCATTGCTGGGTGAACCTAATCTTGGTGTGCCGCCGGAAACCTTGCTCTCAGGTCGAGGCTTTGCTGAGCTTTTTGCACCATTAAAGAAGCACTATGCTTATATCATCGTGGACGCGCCGCCGATTTTGCCAGTGGTTGATGTAAGCTATTTGTTGCGCCAGGTTGATGGACTGGTGTTTGTCACTGCATTCGGTCGGGCCGAGCCGCGGGACGTGCGGAAGGCAAAGCGGATCATCGACAAAAATTTGAAGGCAAATGCACCGATTTTTCCGGTTTTGAACAGGGATGAAGCGGGCGCTGGATACAAATCAATTTACTAGCAGGTGAGCTAAAGCGATTTGTGCATTTCGAGCTGACGCGCAATCAAATCTGCACTCAAAGCACGCATAAACTGCTGGGTGTTCAGGTCATTGCTGTCGATGTTTACGTAAGTGAACTGTTCGACCTGATTTGTTCTAGAAAATTGGGAGAGAAGCGCTGTCGCCACGCCTTTGCGCCGATAGCTTGGGGAAACCGCAAGTTGCAGAATTGAACCATTCGGCGCTGTTGCGAGATAGCCGAGCAACGTGCTTTTCGCTTTTGCTCCCCAAACGATGACATCATTGCCTAGAGCCTCAATGGCCGCGTCGTCCGCTTGCCAGCTTGGTTGTACATCTTTGAAGGATTGCGCATCTGCAACAATGTCGTTCCAATTCACCAGTGAGATTTCAAGATTATTGTCGTTCGGTGTTGTCGGTGCCGCGAAGCGGAAAACATCAAATTCACGCTTTGGGGCATGACCTAGTTTTTCATAAAGCCTGATCGCCCGCTCATTTGTCGTGAGCACCTCGAACTGGAAATTGGCTACGCCCGCATCACGCATGGCCGCTTCGCTGTTGGCGCTGAGTAGTTTTGCAAGTCCGTTGCCACGCGAATGAACGCGTGTGCCACTCATGGCGAGGTGACCGTTGTTTCCGCGTTTTCCAATAATCCAAAACGACAATACTTTTTCATTTTCCACCGCCAAGCTAGACAGCTTTGCGTCGAAATGACGGGATCTGAGCATCCGCTCGAACTGCTCAAAGTCAGGTTGGAGCGGAAGGTCATAGTCGGAAAAAGCGTCAAGCATCGCCGCGTGTATTCGTTCAAGCGCGACGTTTTCTGCAGTGGTGAATTTTACAGTCATAAGTCCTCCGGCATGACGTATATTGTCATGCGAAAGTCGTTTGTGAAGGCGAGATTGTGCGTTTTAGAGATTTTTGCTGATGTAGGCTTCTAGCGCGGTCGATTGGTCTTTAGAAAACCGGAGACCCATTTTCGTGCGACGCCACAGGTAATCTTCAGCAGTGCGCACCCATTCCTTTTCAATCACCCAATCGATTTCTTTGCCATAAACACCGTGGCCGAATGATAGGCCTAATTCTTCTTCTGATTGGCAGCCTTTTAGCATAATGAGCGCGTCGGTGCCGTAGGCGCGGACTAGGCGTGCGGCGTTTGCACGATCAAGGAACGGATGCGCCGCCTCCAGTTTCTTCACCAATGTGTCGAAGCCATCGACGGCGAAGTCACCGCCTGGCAACGGGACTCGCTTCGTCCATTTGCCGCGCATTTCTGGGAAGAATTGCTCGAACTTTTCGATCGCCGTTTCTGCGAGTTTTCGGTAGGTCGTGATTTTACCGCCGAAGATGTTCAGCGCGGGCGCGTCTGCTGTCTCGTTGAGCTTTAGAACATATTCTCGGGTTGCTGACTGGTTTGACGATGCGCCGTCATCGTATAGAGGGCGTACGCCGGAATAAGTCCAAACGATATCGTCGCGCGTGATTGGCCTTTTAAAATAATTTGAGGCAAATGCACAAAGATAGTCTTGTTCTTCAGGCGTGCATTCTGGCTTTGTGGATAGGCTGTCGTGGTCGGCGTCGGTTGTGCCGATTAGCGTAAAGTCATTCTCGTATGGAATAGCAAAAATGATACGGCCGTCTTCGCCTTGGAAGAAGTACGCCTTGTCGTGATCGAAAAGCTTCTTCGTGACGATATGGCTGCCCCGGACAAGGCGAATACCCTCTTTGGTCTTTAGATCTGCGACATTGCGGATGACGTCTTCAACCCAAGGGCCACCGGCATTTACTACCAGTTTCGCTTTGTATGTGGATTGGGTGCCATCAATCTGGTCTTCGCACGTAACCGTCCAAATGCCATCTTTGGCAGTGGCGGCAGTGACTTTGGTGCGGGTCATAATGTTTGCGCCGCGATTTGCGGCATCGCGCGCGTTAAGGACTACCAGCCGAGAATCTTCGACCCAGCAATCAGAATACTCAAATGCGCGTTCGAACTTTGGTTTGAGCGGTTG
>CAJXLH010000269.1 GCA_913055925.1 uncultured Maritalea sp.
TGGATATTTTGTAGCCCGACCGCCAACCAAGGTAGGCCGTCAACAAGACCACAAATGGCGTGCCGAAAAACACCGGACCAAAAGCCACATTGCGCACTGACCCATTCATGGCTTGCATCGCGCCGATCGCTACCCTGGGGTCGGTCGCATCGAGCCCCCACATGGTAGAACATATCCACGCGTAGAAAAATCCAAGCATCAAACCGGTCATTATAAGGGAAGCGCCAAGGGCGCTTCCAAACACAGAGTTTCGTGCGCTATGCATGGCTTTCTCCTTTTTGTCGCGCGAACACAGAGATCAAAATCACAAGTGCGGCGAGCTGCGCGGATATGACCGCTGGCCAAATGAGCGGGAATTGCGGGTCGACATACTTTTGCGGCCCATAAGAAACAAGCGCCAGCACCACAGCCAAAACGCTCAAAACGCGACCGGCAACATCTTTTGTTGGTCCAACGATTATTGCTGACAACGCGACAGCGACCGAAACGCCAACAAGTGGCCCGATGCCAGAGATCGGGATTGTTTCAGGTGGGTGCGGCGGCACTTTTGCAAAAAGTGAAAACACCATCACCAACTGCAAAATCACCAAACTGACGAGAGCGGCGACCGTATATTTTGATTTCATTTTCTTCTCTCCAAAAACGTAATTGTGTGTACGGTTGCTATTTTATGTAACGTGGTGTACGGATATTGCAACCCCTCTGAGTAAAAAAATGCGAACCGATAAAAAACAGCTCAAACAACAAGCTATCGAACAAGCGGCCTATGACCTGATTGAAGAAAAGGGATTTTTGGGCATGTCGATGCTCGCCATCGCCAAACGCGCCCGCGCGTCGAATGAAACGCTCTACAATTGGTATGGCGACAAGAACGGGCTGTTTAAAACGCTCATCGAAAACAATGCCGCCGAGACCAAAGCACTTCTGGAAAACGCAGCCTCAAACCCTCGCAACCCGCTGTCGACACTGGAAAAACTCGGCCCCACATTGCTTGATCTACTGCTCGGCGAACGCGCAATTGCGCTTAACCGCGCCGCTGCGGCAGACCCGACCGGCGAGCTTGGCAAATTACTGTCTGCCGCGGGAAAAGAAACCGTATTCCCGCTCATTGTAGATTTGTTTTCACAGCTTGAGCCGGTTGGGCCGCAAAAGGCACTCAAGGCCGCGCAAGATTATTTGGGATTGCTGGTTGGCGACATGCAAATCCGACGCGCCATTGGAGCGATCAACAAACCAATAAAATCGGAAATGCAAACGCGCTCAGAAAACGCATTGGCTGCATTGCGATTGATCTATCAAATCGGTGAATAGGCCCATCTTATAAATGGACTAGCAATTCCACGCGCCGTGGGCTTTCATAAAAGCCCATCCTTTGATTCGCGAGCGCGGGTTTAATGCAAGAACTTCTGTCACAACTCAGTTGGATCGACCTTGTCGGTTCCCTCGGCACACTTATGGTCGTTACAGCATATTTTTTAACGCAACTACGATTGATCGATGCGACTGACTTGGCCTTCCCGGTGATCAACCTCATCGGCTCACTGCTCATTGGCGCATCGCTTTATGTGAACTTCAATCTCGCCTCAGCGCTGATTGAGTTCTTTTGGATCATCATTTCACTCTTCGGCATATTTCAGTGGTTTCGCCACACGGCAAAAGGACAAAGGACATGACCGCCATAAACTTAAAAGAAAAGCTCGCAAAATTTGATGATTGCTGGTCGCCCAAAATCATCTCAAGCTACAATGATAGTGACGTCATGTTGGCGAAGTTCGAAGGCGAGTTCACCTGGCACTCGCATCCAGATACCGATGACTTTTTCTTAGTCATTGAGGGCGACGTCACAATCGAAATGCCGAACGAAACCGTTCACCTTGGCCCGGGAGATCTCTACGTGGTGCCAAAAGGCGTTGAGCACAAACCTTCCACAAAAAACGGCGCGTCCGTTCTCTTAATTGAGCCAGTGGGCACACCAAACAGCGGCGACGAAAAAACTGCCGCCAAAAAAGTGCACATATAGGAAATCACTATGACCGAATGGATCACTCCCATAGCGCTCGAACACGATCATGTTCTACTCGCACCATTGTCACATGAACATCATGACGATTTGAAAGAAGCCGCGCTTGATGGTGAACTTCACCGCATCTGGTACACGTCCGTTCCAGCGCCAGAAAACCTCACCAAAGAAATTGATCGACGCCTAGACTTGCAAGCCAAAGGGTCGATGGTCCCGTTCACAATCTTCAACAAAGCAACCGGCCGTGCGGTGGGCATGACCACCTATATGAACATAGACAGCGCCAATAAGCGTCTTGAAATCGGCTCAACATGGTACGCGAAATCGGCACAGCGAACGCCGTTGAACACCGAAGCAAAAATTCTCTTACTGGGCCATGCGTTCGATACACTCAACGCCATCGCGGTAGAGTTCCGCACCCACTTTATGAACCATCAGAGCCGCCGCGCCATTGAGCGGTTGGGCGCCAAACTCGACGGCGTCTTGCGTCAGCACACACGCCTGTCAAATGGCACCATTCGTGACACGGCAGTTTATTCTATTCTGCCCACGGAATGGCCAAGCGTGAAAGCTAATCTGCAGTGGAAACTGGACATGCCGCGGGGCTAAGGACAAATGCCATGACAGAACAACATCTTCAAAACGCCCTTATCAGTGTCGATGATTGCATTCTTATCAGCATCGACATTCAAGACGGATTCCTCTCGAAATATGACGCGGCGGCTACTCAGGAGATGATCGCCAAAAACGTTTGGTTGATCAAAGTGGCGCGGCATTTGGGCGTGCCAATCGTCGCCGTGGGAGAAGATATCCCGGACGTTGGCAACCTGAACGAGCAAATCCTTGATGCTTTGGGCAAAGCACAGAAAATCCATTCAAAGGATGCTTTCAATCTAGCAGACAACCCCGAAATTTTGGCAGACGTAGTGGCATCTGGACGAAAAACAGCGGTACTTGTGGGTATGGAAACCGATGTCTGTGTCGCTCAATCTGCCCTTGGGCTGTTGTCAAAGGGCTATCAAGTTGTCGCAGTCAAAGATGCGATGATCACAACAGCTGCGGATGAGGATATTGGCCGCGAACGGATGCGCAACGCCGGTGTCGTTATGACATCCGCTAAAGCCCTTTATTACGAATGGATTCGCTCGGTCTCAAAGGCCATCCAACTGGATGAGGAAGCGCCCGAACTTCGAGCCGCGCGCCCTTCACTCCTCGTAATGTAATCAATTACGCCCCAAATTGCGATGCGCCCAAGCCACGGCGCATCGCGACAATGATCGAAAACGCCCGCCCCAAAAACACACCAGAAACGCTGGATTTGATCAACACGAACCCTAAGTAAACTGCAGGGTGCGCTAGGGCATCCGGCAAAATGGCCTCGAACATGCCATTTAGAAAACTCGCGACAAAAACCAGCATGATGGTGATTAGCGTCACCCATTCGCCAGCCACATGAACGCGACCATTCATCGCGCTTAGCGTCCATTTCGATTGCAATCGATAGCCTGCAAATACTCCGGCTGCGTAAAGCGTGCCATATACCAGCCAAACCAAAGTTTGGTTTGGAAAGCCGGATAACCCACCCAAAGACAAAAGACCCAAGAACGGCATGAAGAAATAAATGTAAGCGGGAACTGTGCGCTCATTTGTTGCCCTTAACCCAAGCCAGCTTAGTCCTACCAAGAGTGGCCACACCCATATCGGTGTCTCAGTTACAATTTGTACAAGCATCGTTTCACCTCAAAAACTTTAAACTGAAACCTGATTGCCAAATCGCGATTTGGGCCGCATCCCCTTCTGCGCAAATTGCGCGCCGTTTTCGTTGATCAACGAGCCACGGCCATTCGCGAAGCGCGAACGGCGTTTGGATCTACACCATCCCAATCGCGGCCCGTCCTTCATCGGTTTTGAGGGAAAAGTCTGTACCCAAATATGCGTCGCCGCCTGGACCGCAAATATAACCTATAGCCTTCGCCACCCAATCAGGTGAAATGTGCACGCTGGGGTCAAGTTGGCTCACGGGATTGACCCCGGACGCTTTGATTTGAACTTGCATCTCTGTCGCAACGGTACCCGGGCTCAAACCGATTACCCGCACACCATGTTCGCGATATTCTTTGTCTGTGCATTTTGTCAGTGACAATAGAGCCGCCTTGCTGGTGCAATAATGGCTCCAC
>CAJXLH010000270.1 GCA_913055925.1 uncultured Maritalea sp.
TCGCCCCGAAGAAATTCGGGTCACCCAAAGCGACAAAGGCATTCTCGAAAACCCAGTAACCGCCATTGCAATTGAGCGCACGGGTTCAGACACCTACATCACAGCCGAACTTGGCGGCGAGCGTTTTGCCATCCGCGAAGCCGCTCGCAAACGCATCGCTGTGGGCGACAGTTTCAACATCGACTTTGATCTGGACGCCATTAGTTTGTTCGATAAAGAAAGCGGCAAGCGCATCAACTAGCTCAGCGCGAGACCGCTTTTATTAGTTTTTTCGGGCAAACAATTCGATGAGCTGGCGCTTCGCTCGTTGATTGCCGCCAAATGCGGCAAGTCCGACCCATTTGGCTGCCGATTCGCTAGGTCGCGCTTCTATGCTTCCCTCATGCAATAGCAATCCCAGCAATAGTTGCGCGTCAGAATGCCCGGCTGTCGCCGCCTCTCTTAACCACTCTTCTGCATTAGCAGCGTCAACGACGTCTTTATGTCGCTTGAAGTGCAATTTCGCCAGCTCAAACATGGCAGCATGATGCCCTTCATTCGCAGCGGATTCATAAAATCCGACGGACTGAACCAAATCGTCTGAAATGAGAAACAAATTGCCAAGTTGATAAAACGCCTCAACGTTCCCCAAGTCAGCGGCGTCGATCAGATATAGCTCGGCAAGTTTCAAATTTTTGACCGTGTCGGCACCAGTGAGGTAACTCGTACCAACCTCCAATGCAGCCTCAGCATCGCCTTGATCCGCCGCCTTTCGCCACCATTTTAGGGAGACCATTCCATTCTGAAATGGCGCCTCGGTATTTACATAAAGTCGTGCTAGATCCTTTTGTGCATCAAGGTCACCCTGCTCTGCAGATTTTGAGAGCCAATATTTTGCCTGAACAAAGTCCCGCGCTGTAACTGCATCTCCTTTCCGGTAAATGTCACCCACGCTGTATTGAGCAAACATGACGCCTTCCTCAGCGGCTTCAAGCCAGAGTTCGAAACCCTTTTGCAAATCAACCGGCGTTCCCGTGCCGTTGTAATGCATGTAAGCTAGGTTGGTCTTTGCGAATAAATGCCCCGCGTCTGCGCTTTCTGTGTAAAGCTCGATTGCTCTTTTGAAGTCAGTTTTCGAGTATCGCGACTCATGGGCAAGCAAATAAGCAAGCTCAAATTGCGAGTCCGTATAGTTTTCATTCGCTGCGATTTCGAAGAACTCAGCGGCCTTTTCTAAGTCAAAATGATCATCAGCAAACTCATTGGCATAAAAATATCCGAGCATTTCGGCGGCTTCAAAATCGCCGAGCCGCAGTGCCTCTTTGAGCATCCGGATGCCATACTCGACATCTGAAACGGCGCCAAATTCTTTCCAAACATGGTAATAGCCCAAGCTCTTAAAGCCATAGCTATCGCAAGCACTTAGAGATTTTTCGTACCAATATTTTGCTTCGACAGCATTGCGCCGGACGTCGTGGCCGTTCATGTAAAAAAAGCCGAGTGTTGACGCGCCGCCGTCGTCTCCAAGGGCACTCGCCAACCGGAACCATTTCGCAGCACGTGTATAGTCCTTGGGAACATCATCACCGTGATAGTACAAGAACCCAAGTATTCGTGCGGCGTCTGCGTCATCATTTTGCGCGGCGAGCTCATAGTAATGAATGGACCGCTCGATATCTTTCTCGACCTCACTACCATTTTGAAACATTACACCGGCATTGTACTGAGCGAACGAATATCCAAGATCGGCAGCGCGAATATAGTGGCCCAACGCTTCTTTCGGGTTTACCTCGCCTGCCCACCCTTTATCGGCCATCCAACCAAGCTGAAAAATCGCGCCAGCGTGGTCCTGTTCAGCAGCCCTTTCAAACCAGGACTTCGCACGGTCGTAATCAGGCTGTTCCACGTCAGCATTCACCAGTGCGTAGCCGATATTATATTGTGAAGGCGAGTATCCTTGTTCCGCTGCAATTTCGAAAAACTCGTTGGCACGATCGATGTCTTTTTCGACCCCTCGGCCAAATTCGTAAAGCAATCCTAGATCATTTGCGGCCGCCAAATGCCCTTTACTCGCCGCCAGCTGATACAGTGATGCTGCAAGCGACAGGTCTTGCTGTCCCCAACTTCCCAACTCATAAGCAACACCCAGTTGATAATTGGCCTCCAAATGTCCAGACAAAGCCAACTTTGAAAGCGTTGTTTGGTCAATTTCCGCCCAATAGTCTTGGTCTTCATTTTGAACAGCTACAAAGGTTGCCGCATCTGATTTTACGTGGTTTTCGAGGAACGCAACCCGAGGCTGTTTTGTGAGTTTTCGCTCAGACCGTACGCCCAAAGTGTTGGCGCGTGTTGGTGCCTTCTTATGCGCGAACACCGGCCAGTAATCGAGATTATCAAAATCATAAAGTCGTTGCTGGGGTCTTTCCTTTTCCGGCTGCAAGCATTCCTGCGCCCATGTAGAAGTGACGGCAGAACATAAACAGACAAAAACGATTGAAATACAACGAAACATAGTAAGCCAAGTAATTGGATCGGTGTTTGTTTTGGCGCGGATTCTCACAAAACGCAACCCGCCATCCCAGAGCATTAGCTTTAGCCAATTGTCGGCAAGCAATGGGCAGGCTTATTCATTTGAATTTAGATTTATCATCAACAATTTATCACACGGAATACACACGCTAAGCGCGACTAGAGCACAGGCAACCAGACTTTTTTCTGTAAAAATCTTGACAGCCCACATCAATCTGAACGAACATCTTCAAATTGTCACAAAAGTGCTACGCAAACATCATATTGCGATCAGGCGCTTGATGACAGCGCAACGATAATAAAGGGCAGCTGTGCGATTTCCCCCACGGCAAACAGCCCACAAGTGGAGTGAAACATGAAGAAAATTCTAGCGACTGGCGCTGCGCTCATGACTGTGAGCGCGATGGCCATCACATCAGCACAAGCAGAAACACTACGTCTTTTGACTTGGGGCGGCTACGCACCTGAAAATGTGATCGAATTGTTTGAAAAAGAAACTGGCCACACTGTGGAAGTGACAAAATCAAACAACGAAGAAATGATCGCCAAGCTTCGCGCCACAAATGGCGGCGGCTTTGATTTGGCACAACCAAGCCAAGACCGTATCGCGGGCGCGCAAGCTGAGTTCGACATCTACAAGCCGCTTGATCTTTCAAAAATCGATTCAAGCTTGTTCATCGAATCGATGCTTGAAGCCACTAAAGGCAACACCATGATCGGCTCAGACGTTTATGGCGTGCCGCACGTATGGGGCACATCTGGCCTTGTTGTGAACACAGCCGAAGCTGGTCAGGTGAAAGACTATACTGACCTTTGCGACCCTTCAGTTGCCGGTAAAGTATCATATCGCTTGAAGCGCCCTACATTGATCGGCTTTGCCTTCTCAATGGGCCTTGACCCGTTTGCAGCTTACAATGACGAAGCAGCATACAAAGACATCTTGGCACAAGTTGAAGCAAAATTGATCGAGTGTAAGCCAAACGTAAAAACCTATTGGGGTGGTGGCGACGAGATCAAAAACCTTCTTCGCTCTGGCGAAGTTGTAGCTTCTATGGCTTGGGACACAGGTGGCTGGTCACTTAACGCTGACAATGCAGACATCACATTCGTAGCACCAGAAGCTGGCGCTTTGGGCTGGATTGATACATTCGCATTGCCAAAACGTGGTCGTGCGGACGAAGCTGCCTATGCTTGGATCAACTTTGTGATGCAGCCAGAAATCGCAGCAATGATCACAACAGCTGCAGGCAACTTCACCGCATCTAAAGGCGGCGACGCTGGCGTAGATGACGCGCTTAAAGCACGCTACCAAGCAAGCTTCCCACAAGAAGCAATCGACAACATCAAGTGGTACCCAACTGTACCAGCGAACCTCGAAACTCTCGAAGGCGCTGTGCTTGATCGCGTGAAAGCTGCAAACTAATAATTGCACATCACGAATGTCCGAAGAGGCGCATTGATTGCGCCTCTTCACGTCTGTCGGGGAGGAATAAATGAATAATCAAAAAGCATCCGCCGCGTTCGATTTGGAATGCAACAAAATCAACAAAAGCTTTAGCGGATTTCAGGCCGTCAAAGACGTCAGCTTTGGCGTTCCCAACGGCACCTTCTTCTCCATTCTCGGCCCGTCAGGCTGCGGAAAAACAACGCTTTTGCGCATGATTGCCGGGTTTCAA
>CAJXLH010000271.1 GCA_913055925.1 uncultured Maritalea sp.
AGTCATCTCGACCTTGAAGAAATGCAGCTATTTGGCGGCTGGTATTTCTATCGGGTCGGAATCGATGCTCATGGCGAATGGCGTTACTTCGTCGCTGGCGACTAAAGGTTTGCCGCGATCGATTCAGCGAATAGGATCGGCTCTCCTTGGTTGCCCTCCACCAATTCGCCTTCCCACATCACAGTTTTACCGCGCACGATGGTTCCAACCGGCCAACCCGTAACTTCAACACCATCATATGGTGTCCAACCAGGTTTGGAAGCAATCCAATCGTTTGAAATCGTCTGCTTGCGCTTCAAATCAATTACGGTCAAATCTGCATCGTAACCAACGGCAATTCGCCCTTTGCCAACGATTTGGAACAATCGATTTGGCCCATGGCTTGTCATATCAACAAAACGCTCAAGCGTCATTTTGCCGTTATTGACGTGATCGAGCATAACCGGCACCAGGGTTTGCACGCCCGTCATACCAGATGGTGACTTTGGATATGGCTGTTCTTTTTCCTCACGCGTGTGTGGCGCGTGATCAGAACCCAAAATATCCGCAATACCAGCGTCAACACCTTTCCAAATGCCCGCGCGATGTTCTGCATTGCGCACTGGCGGGTTCATTTGCACATAGGTGCCCAAGCGATCATATGCAGTTTCATCAAGTGTAAGGTGGTGCGGTGTTACTTCGACGCTCACAAGATCTTTGTGTTCTGCGAGCAGCGGCATTTCATCAGCTGTCGAGATGTGAAGCACATGGATGCGCTTACCGGTTTTTTTGGACAATGCAAGCAGGCGCTTTGTGCATTTCACGGCCGCTTCTTCGTCACGCCAAATTGGATGGCTTTTTGGATCGCCTTCGACACGCACATCTTTGCGTGCTTCTAGGCGTGGCTCATCCTCGGAATGGAACGCGGCGCGGCGCGAAATTGCGCGCAGGATTTTTTCAACTCCATCGTCATCTTCAACCAGCAAAGAGCCAGTTGACGAGCCCATGAATACTTTTACCCCCGCACAGCCCGGTAGTTTTTCAAGCTCCGGCAATTGGTCCACATTTTCGTGGGTTCCGCCGATGAAGAATGCAAAATCGCAGTGCATGCGATGCTTTGCGCGCGAAATTTTGTCTTCAAATGTTGCCTTATCGATTGTTAGTGGGTTGGTGTTTGGCATTTCAAACACACCGGTAACGCCGCCCATAACAGCTGCCAAAGAACCCGATTCCAAATCTTCTTTGTGCTCGAGGCCCGGCTCACGAAAGTGTACTTGCGTGTCAATAACGCCCGGTAGAATGTGCAACCCTTCGCAATCAATCGTTTTGCTTGCCTCGCGGCCACTCAGGTCGCCAATCTCGGCGATTTTGCCATTGATGACACCAACATCACCTTTAATCTGACCATTGTGGTTTGCGATGGTTCCGTTGATAAAAATCGTGTCAAACTTGGCATTCATAGTGGCGCGTCCTGAAGAAGCTGATAGGAATTGGTTAAACGCGATGTAGCGCGTTGTTTCGGGCGAGAGCAAGATAAACGGAGCAATTGATGGGGAAAATTATCAATTTGGCGCGGTCAGTGGTGCAAATCACAGGTCCTGACGCGCAAAAACTGCTGCACGACACCCTCACCTGCAACCTATCAAAACCCCTCGAGGACGCGGCGCATTGGTTTGCGCTGCTTGCGCCGCAAGGCAAGATTTTGTTTGAAGGTCTCATTTCGGCTGACGGACAAGATGGTTTCTTAATAGATATTCGAAGCACAGACAAAGACGACTTCATCAAACGCATGCGTCTTTACAAAATGCGGGCGAATCTTGAGATCATTCCTCGTGACGAGCTTGGTGTTGGCTGGAGCCTGGACGCACAATCAGGCGCAAAACAAGACGTCCGCCCCGGTATGGGCTTTCGGCAGTATGCCGCGGACACAGAGGGCTGGAATGCTGACCTTGACGCATTCCACGCCGCTCGAGTTAAAGCGTGCATCATGGAATTGGGTGTCGACTTTGAAGGTAGTAACCTCTTTCCACACGATATCGGTATGGACCAATTGCAAGGCGTGGACTTTCAAAAAGGATGCTATGTCGGCCAAGAAGTTGTTAGCCGCATGCAACATCGGGGCACGGCGCGCAAAAGACCCGTATGCGTGATTGGCGATGCAGCTGTTGATAACGAAATTATTTGTAACGACAAATCTGTCGGCAGCGTTACATCGGCCAAGGGCCAACAGGCCATTGCGCTGGTGCGCTTAGATAAAGTTAGCGACCCCAATGCATGTTTTATTGGCGATGCGCCAATCCAACTTGCCGTGCCAGAATGGGCAAGCTACGCTTTCTAACGATTCTCGTTGACCGTCAAAACATTGGACGCACATTATGGCCCGCGCACCGCAACGGGCTTGGCAACGTATGTTGTCGGGCCGCCGTTTAGACCTTCTTGACCCCTCACCGCTTGACGTTGAACTTGGCGATATTGCACATGGTTTGGCAAGGGTTGCACGTTGGAACGGTCAAACAAATGGCGATTATGCGTTTTCAGTTGCACAACATTCTGTTTTTGTTATGCATTTAGCCGCAGCGGCCAAACCTGATCTCGACCAAAATGGCCGATTATATGCGCTGCTGCACGACGCACCTGAATATGTGATGGGTGATATTATTTCGCCGTTAAAGGCTGCGATGGGCGGGCAGTACAAAGACCTCGAAAACCGATTGCTTTCTGCCATTCATATGCGGTTTTCGCTACCGCCAAAAACGCCAGCAGCGATCACCAAATTGGTAAAAAAAGCCGACAAAGAAGCTGCCTATTATGAGGCGGTGCACCTTGCAGGATTTGACCCCGAAGAGGCGAGAAAATTCTTTGGCGAACCGACAACAGCAAGCTTTGAAATGACCAATTTTGAGCAACTTATTCGCCCATGGCCGATCCATGTGGCCCACGAGAATTTTGTGCGTGAATTCAAAGACATATCGAACATTGAACTCAACTAAACATTCATATGTTTCAATATGAAACACAAATTAACCCTATATTAAGCATTGCTTTGACCCGGCGGGTGAATGGTTGATAAATTCTTAAGCATTAAAGCTTGGGGATTTCTATGTTCGATTCTGTTCGCAACAAAACCAACCTATTGCCGGTAGCGCTTGTCTTGGGCGCGATTTCTGGCGTGTTCTTTGTGGAAAGTGGCGTAAAGATTGCGTCGCCTGCACTAGCTGCGAACGTGTTGAGCACGGCACCAGCTGACGATGCAGCGCCGACACAAGCGGATCTGAGCAACATCATGAAGTTCGATGACCGCTTTTACCGCGTAAGCGCAGACGACAGCGTCGATATGAACGCATATGCCAGTGCCACGGTGAAAAAAATCAGCGGTGGCAAGGTCAACAATATCGAGATCGCAAGCACGTCCACGGGCACCTACTCCACCGATGGCTTGGTATCAGATCACGTGCTGTACCCCGGCATTACCGTTGAAGAAGTTCACCCCATTTTGGTGGCGACCAACTTCAGCATTGTTTATTGGCCGTTAGAGCAAACCAATAAATTGCGCGGCTATTTCAGTGACTTCGATTTGTTCGTCAATGACGACGCAACAAATGGTTGCCACGCCGAGACAAGCTACATCGTTTGCAAATAGCGCGAACGCTTAGCTCTTTTTGAAACGATAGAAGATGTGGGTGCCAATTTTAGTGAGTTTTTTCAACTTCGGCGCCCATTTCGGCCAAACATAGTTGGCGTGGTAATGCGTCGCATTTGAAACTTCCGGCAAGTAAATGTCGCCATTAATCACCTTGGTGGCGATCTCTTCGGCTTGGCGCCAAGCCGCTTTTTCGTTCACACGCTCTGGAATTCCGTCACAAGCAAACGAGAACTGGCAACGGTTGCGCCAGGTTTGGTTCTGAAACACCACACCGCAGATCGTGCTTGGATATGCGCCATGTTTTACGCGGTTTCGCACCACTTGCGCCACAGCCACCTGACCGCGATAGCTTTCGCCACGCGCTTCGAAGTAAATTGCCGTCGCTAAACACCAATGCTGTTTTTTGTTCGCATTCATAGACGCTTGCGTCAGCGTTTGCGTGAAAACTTCAGTTTTCGGCGCTGCATCGCGGGCGTAGGCAAGTTTTGTCGGAATATCTACTGGGAACGGCAGATTTGGATCACGTGGCGCAACGCCAGCATCCGGCACATCACCAA
>CAJXLH010000272.1 GCA_913055925.1 uncultured Maritalea sp.
GCTGCGGGCGGCAAGTCTTTGATCAAAATCGAAGACAATGGGCACGGCATGTCGCATGAAGATTTGCAGTTGAGCGTAGAGCGGCACGCCACATCGAAGCTGCAAGAAGATGCGCTTGAAGACATTCGCACGCTAGGCTTCCGTGGCGAAGCATTGGCGTCGATTAGTGCGGTTGCAGAGCTGTCGATTTCAACACGCGAAAAAGACGCGGAGCTTGGTCTCAAACTGCATTTTGAGGGCCCAAAGAAAGTCATCACACCCAGCCCGATGCCCCACGGCACGGTCGTGGAAGTCAAACAGCTTTTTAAAAATGTGCCAGCCCGACTAAAGTTTTTGAAGTCAGACCGCGCTGAGTCCAACGCCATTACAGACGTGATGAAGCGCCTCGCCATGTCGGAGCCGCACGTGCAATTTGTGTTGCAAGGTTCTGACCGACAAACCACAAATTGGCCTGCACAATCAGGTGATAGTGCTGCAAAGAACCGGCTTGGCCAGATCATGGGCAACGACTTTGCGCAAAATGCCGTGCCAATCGATTATCAGCGCGGCCCTGTGCGCGTGACCGGCATGGCCGCGTTGCCAACCTACACAAAAGCCAACTCGCTTTCGCAGTTCTACTTTGTGAATGGACGGCCCGTGCGCGACAAGGTTCTACTCGGCGGTGTGCGCGGCGCATATTCTGACTTTTTGCATCGCGATCGTTTTCCTGTTGTTGCGCTCTTTATCGACATGCCTTCGCCCGACTTGGACGTGAACGTGCACCCGGCAAAGTCCGAAGTTCGGTTTCGCGATCCGGGCTTGATACGCGCGGCGGTTATTCGTGGGCTAATGAACGCGCTTGATGAAGCAGGTTTCCGTGCTTCAAAAACTGTATCTGATGCAACGCTAGCCGCTTTCCAACCCGGCGGCGCGCCACAGTCGCCTCCGCCACAGGCGCCTTACCCAAATGCACCGTCGGCTGACTATGGCATGGCGGAAACCACCCAGCGTCCGCTGCAGCATTCGGCAGAACAACCGATGCGCTTTCAAGGCGACTATGCGCCGAGCCCAGCTTATCGCTCGCCTGAAATGCCACGTATGTATGGCCTCAACACGCCAAGCGCGCGCATGGAAGATTTGGCGCGTGCGGATTTGGCTGCAGAGGCGGATCTGAATGATGGCGCGGAGCATCCGCTTGGCGTCGCGCGTGCGCAATTGTTTGAAAACTATATTGTCGCGCAGTCCAACGACAGTTTGATTGTCGTGGACCAGCATGCGGCCCACGAGCGACTTGTTTATGAGCGCTTCAAAGCGGAGCTGAACGATGGGCCAGTGCCCGCTCAACGGCATCTCATTCCCGTCGTGATCGATCTGCCAGAAGAGGATTGCGCCCGACTGGAAGACGCGGCAGAAGCACTTTCCAAAGTCGGTTTGGGACTTGAACGCTTCGGCCCCGCTGCTGTGGCGATCAACGAAACGCCAGCGCTTTTGGGCAACTCTGACGTCCACAAACTCGTGCATGACGTGGCTGATCAATTAGCCGAGTGGGACAACATTTCCATCGTCATGGAACGCCTCGAAGAAATTGCTGCCCGTATGGCCTGCCACGGCTCCGTACGGTCTGGTCGCCGCCTACGAGCTGAGGAAATGAACAAGCTCCTTCGCGAAATGGAAGCCACGCCACACTCCGGCCAGTGCATCCACGGACGCCCGACCTATGTGGAGCTAAGCAAGGTTGAAATTGAGAAGCTTTTTGGGCGGCGTTAGAGCTAATTGTATAGCAACGTCTGCTAGCTCTCGCTCTGCGCCGCATATCTCAGATGATTGCTTATGCTAATCTCCTGAGTGCCATTTTGCTTGAAAAATCCCCTGCAATGTGCTAATCAATCATCACGTTCGGGAGCCTGACACCTATGGCGTCGGGGTTACGACCCCGCCCGGCGTCCTTTACCTAGAGTGAAGTTCGATTTGGGGTGAAGCACCAGGCCTCTTCCCATTATCGTGCCTTCTTTATACCCTCTCATACGGTTCTTGAACATGGCAGCGTGTTCGCCATCACCAACGCTGTAGGCACGGTGGATTGCACCAGTAATATAGTCCGATATTTGAATACCGGTAGAATGTGCAGAATCCTGCAAGAACAGTCCTTCTATCATTCTATTGTAGCCGGAACGATAGCTACCTGTATCTGACATCAATGCCGAATGGTGTGCTCTGAACAGCTTGTCATCCGAACGTCCTCGATGATCCGCAACCACAATTCCGATATCCTTGTGTTCCTGCAAACAATACTGGAATCGTTCAGTGATTGGCTTGTACGTAAAGTGATAAAGGTCTTGCTGACAGGTTACAGTGTTGTACTCAAATGCCGCTGCTACGTCTGTTACACAAGCGATGATTTGAATTGGAAGCTTACCAACAATTGCGGCAAACTCTAAACTTAGTTCTTTTCGTACATCCGCTGAGGCGTGCAACAGAGGATTTTCTTTATCGCGATTATGAGGGGCGTAATACCGCCATTTTAGTTCCCCAAATATCTTATTCCTAATTTTGTAACCACGTATTCGTTCATTGCACAAACGCCAGTCATCGGCATCGATGATAACAGCCCCGAGAGTGAAATAAGGGCGAGCCGCGTTTGGTTT
Source organism: uncultured Maritalea sp. (assembly GCA_913055925.1). Classification (GTDB taxonomy): domain Bacteria; phylum Pseudomonadota; class Alphaproteobacteria; order Rhizobiales; family Devosiaceae; genus Maritalea. The sequence continues at coordinate 2,625 of CAJXLH010000272.1, forward strand.
GTTTGGCGGCGTCCCGCTTTCATCGATAAAACAAAACTTCATCAACCAATGCCCTTAGCCTGCTTCCAAATAAGTCTCAGCAGTTGTCAGGTCGACCGACACTAGATTGGAAATGCCGCGCTCGGCCATGGTGACGCCGAACAGGCGATCCATCCGCGCCATGGTGATTGGGTTGTGGGTAATGACCACGAAGCGGGTTTCGGTTTTCTCGCGCATTGAATCGAGCAAATTGCAGAAGCGTTCGACGTTGGCGTCATCAAGCGGCGCGTCCACCTCGTCAAGCACACAGATCGGTGCTGGATTGGTGAGGAACACCGCAAAGATAAGCGACATCGCCGTCAGCGCCTGCTCGCCGCCCGAAAGAAGCGTCATGGTTTGAGGTTTCTTGCCCGGTGGGCGGGCAATAATCTCAAGACCCGCTTCAAGTGGGTCGTCACTTTCGACAAACGTAAGCTCCGCGGTGCCGCCGCCGAATAGTTGCGTGAAGAGTTCTTTGAAGTGCGCATTCACTTTGTCGAAGGCTTCGGTAAGGCGTGCACGACCTTCACGGTTGAGGTTCGAAATACCGGTGCGCAGTTTTGCAATCGCAGCGATCAAATCCTCACGGTCATTGACCATGGTGTCGAGCTTTTCTTGCACCTCGGTTGCTTCTTGCTCAGCTCGCAAGTTCACACCACCAAGCCGTTCGCGCTCGCGTTTCAAACGATCCAACTTGGCTTCAATCGCCGCCTCTGTTGGCAATTGCTGTTCAGGCTTTAACCCAGCCGCTTCCGCTGTGCGGTCGGCGCTAATGTTTAGCGTTTCTACGACATTTTGTTCGATTTGAATGCGCTGCGCGCCGAGCGATTTAAGTCGTTCTTCGATACGGGCGATTTCTTCGCGTACCCGTGAAAGCGCCGCTATTGCGTCACGTGCATCGCGGTCTTGCTCGCGATGCTTTTGCTCGGCCTCGGCAACCACGTCAGCCGCCCGCTTACGCGCATGTTCGGCGTCTTCAATCTTGTCTTCAAGCGCGCGACGCTGATCAGCAAATTGATCTGGCGCTGTCGCTAGTTCTTCAAGCTGGTCTTCAATCTCTTTTTGGCGGGCCGAAAGGGAAGCAAGGTGCTGTTCTGCATCGCTTAGGCGCTTTTGCCAAGATGTGCGCTCGTTCGCGATACGTGCCAGGCGCTGTTCGCGCATGCGTGCGGCGTTCTCAAAACCCGCAAGTCTCAAACGTGCCTGATCCGCCTTTTCACGCAACTGAGCGAGTTCTGAATTGGCCGCCTCAATTTCTCGCGCGAGTTCTTGATCATCTTCAATCGCTTCCAGCGCTTGCTGCGCGTCAATCACAATTGCTTGGGCTTCGTCCCGGCTGGTTTTCAACCGCACCTGCGCTTCTTCCAGCGCGCTCCGGCGTGAGGTCAGATCCACTAAACCCTTTTGCGCGGCTTCCACAGCGGCTTGCGCTGCGCTGATGGCGCGCTGCGCATCTTTATAGAT
>CAJXLH010000273.1 GCA_913055925.1 uncultured Maritalea sp.
TTTCGCTGAGGTAACCCCACAAATTGCGGAACATTAGCCTGCGCTCTGATGCCAGCGATAAACCCATCACTTTCATCAAATCCGAGCGCCGCCGCAGGGTCTTCGTATTTGTACTGACCTAGTTTCCCCACTTTAGAAGATTTGTTGCCAAAAAGCGCATTCGCTTGCGCTAGGCACTCTGATTGTGTAATCGCGCCCGCGGCTGATCCAACGATTTCCAAATTCTGCGAATTTCCAACCGGGTAAAACGCCTGACGTGCTTCGTCAAAAGCAACACGGCCGCCCGCGCGCGACCAAAGAAATGTGTTTGGAATTGGCGCGTCGGACACAATCACGTTTTCGAACGACCGTTGTAAATTCTGCCCAACGCGATCAAACGGTGACTGGATTACAGTTTGTAATTTGCCACCTTTGCGCTCGAATTGATGGGCCGATCGGCCTTGTTGGATTTTTAGGCCAATTGCCTTCGCAAAATCGATGTGTCGCGACGACGCCCCGATCCGTGGGTCCCAGATGTTTTCGACCTGCAACCCGGCTTCGCTAAGTAGATACGCCAAGCGATAGCCAGAATTCCCCCCCGAAAATACATTCAGTGGTTCACTAGGCTTGATGCCATAATCCATCGCTAGGCGAAACGTATCAACGGCCTTTAGCAACCCAGCTGGCTCCTGACCGCTTGCAAATGCACGAGAGTTTTCAGCACCTGATGCAATCACTAGTTTGCCGAACTCTAGCTGCGAAACAGCTTCATCATTTTGCTGCGGGTATTCGATCTCGATAGTGTTTCCACGAACGTCGACCGCCGTATGTCCGACACAAACACTTATGCTCGGATGACTCGAGACCTGATCACTTAGGGACTTGATTAGTTCCGTTGGATCCTGATCGTCTTCGGCCTTGCCATAATAGTCTGACATGCCGCCAAGCCGATTAGTGCTTTCGAGAATAACGACGTTTTCGCCGCTACTTGCCGCACTCAACGCAGCCTGCATTCCAGCAATACCACCGCCGATGACAGCAACGTCGCAACTTGCGTGGTTTGTTGGTTGTGAATATGGGTTTTTGGCGCGCGTACCCTCAGAATCATTCACCACCAGCACATTACTTCCCAACGCAAGTCGCCGAAAAACCTTTTGGGTAAGAGTGGGTGCAGGGACTTGTTCCAACTCCATTCCATCTGTGATTGTCAGTTCGTCCATGGGCAAGGCTGCAGATTCCAACTTGACCTGCTTCACGAGAATCTTGCGCGCCGTTTCCTTGTCAAAAGAGAAGCGAGTTGATGTGCCAATCGCCACTTCGGAGACACCATTTGCACGAAGTGCTGTAAACAGGCTGTCCCCTTCGTATCCATAATAAAGGCGTCGGTTGAACCGAAAACTAAGCGGTCGTGATCGATCGATCAACTTGCCCGCAAAATAGCTGTCTGGGTCAAACCTATGCGTTTGCATTTGCCCCTCCAATCAACGCAGACAGGCCGGGTACGTCGCGTGACAATGGTTTATCACCGGACTTGTCGCACCAATAAGAGCTCTCGTTCTCAAGACTATCTGCGCTCAAACCAGTGGCAAAGTCTGCGACAAGGAATGGCGATACGATTGGATCAACTACCAGCGACACAACACCTTTGCTGTTTTGCTTCTCAAACCACGGCGCGCCGCTTTTGGAAATCAAATGCTTTTTTTGCGATTTCGATGTGATGCGGCTGCTCTCGCCAAACACGTCCCTTGAATTGATCGCTTCAAGAAATGCGTTATGACCGAGCAAAGACGTAGTTGCGATATTTCCATCATGGGTTTGGGCAATTTGCCCAGCGCAGTCAAAAAAGTAAGTGCGTGGGTGATCGGCGTTCGTTTCAGGCGCGATAACACATGTATTGAGCGGGCACTCAAGCAAAGTTGCGGGCAAAGCCTGATCGTATTCCTTTATGATCACATCAGCATCGAGTAAAATGGTTTGTGCGGCGGTAAACTTGTCGTCACCTCTGCGCAAATTGAGCTGTCCCTTTTTTAGTCGGCGAATTTCATTGAAATCACTGCGGTCCATAAAGGTGCAATTGGCGCCATTATACTGCGCGTACAAATACTCTAACGCTTCGCGTCGTTTTGGCATTGTTACGGCACGTAGCTCCAAAAATTCACTTCCATTTGGGCGCGCTTTGCGGTCGCACTGGCGTTGCGCATAAACCATTGTGTTTTCCACATAGTTTAGCGCGTTGATATTCGCTTTGGCTGCGACATCCACATGAACCGGCCCGCGATCAAAGCATTGTCGGGCCTCGCGTGATGAAAACAATTCGTGCCAGTGCGCTTCACCAGTTTCCAACATTTTGACCAATTTTGCGTCGGCGGTTGCGGTCATTGAAGCGGAATAGTGCGTTTGCAAGGCGTAATCATTCACATGATCGCGAATGAGCAGAACACGAGCGTCAAACTTGGTTGAAAGCGTAACAGCCAAAATGGCGGCATCTAACTCACTGCCAAATATCGCAAAATCATATTGTTCTAACTGCATAGCCGCCCCAAATTCCGAATGCCTTTGCAGCATTTATCTTGTTGTGCGTCAATCAGTCCTAGATTTTTTCTATCAAAATTGCCCTCGAATAATGCCCTTCGGCGAAAAATTCGCCTATAATTCAAAATCGAGAAACGGGGATTGATTTATGGGATTTTGGCTTCCTGCCATTGCTGTGCTGATTTTGACGCTGTTCGTGATGGCCGCAGCATTGCGATTGCGCCCAGAAAATGTGGAAGAAACGCAAGAACAATCCGACGAAATCGCGGCGGCAAAGCAATTCTATACGCTACAGCTTGATGAACTAAAGCTAGCGTTGGCCAACAACAATCTAACTGAAGACGCTTTTGCAGCGGCAAAGATCGAACTTGATCGCGAATTGTTGCGTCGTTCAAAGAATGTAAATTCTAACCCCACCGCACGTAGACAAAGCCCTCTGTTTATGGCTCTGCCGCTATTTCTAATAGTTGCTGTATCTGTGGGCGGCTATTTCTACTTGGGCAACCCATCCCTCAGTGATCGCCCATTGGCGGAACGCATTGCCTCGGGCGAAAATCTCAACATCGACCAAGCGCTTGAGCGTATTGAAGCGCATTTGGCGGCGACGCCAGATGATTTGCAGGGCTGGCGCGTGATTGCGCCGATTTATGCCCGCAAAGGCGACTTTGAAAGCGCTGCGAACGCCTTTACGCAAATTATTCGACTTGAAAGCGAAACGGCAGACAATCTAACCGATTTGGCGGAAGTGCTGCTTTCTCTGCGTGAGGGCAACATGGATGAAGAGATTGACAATCTGCTCGTTCGCGCCGGCAATCTTGATCCAAACCATGTGCGCTCTCGTTTTTACCTTGCGGCGGAAGCAACGCGGGTGGGTGAGAATGACAAGGCCGTGGCGCTCTGGGAAAAACTGATTTCGTTGGCGGATGGAAACGAACCGTGGTTGGCTACTGCAAGAGCAGGGCTTGCACGCGCATCCGGCCAAGAGGTGACAGCAGGACCAACCGACGAGCAGGTGCAAGCGGCTTCAGAACTTAATGCCCAAGAGCGCCAATCAATGATTGTTGATATGGTTGAGGGCTTGCAGACACGGCTTTACGATGAGGGCGGATCGCCTGCCGAATGGGCGCAGTTGCTGCGCGCAATGGTGGTGATCGGCAATGTCGATGAGGCCAAAGTCGCGCTGGAAAAAGCGCGCGCACAATTTAAAGACGATGAGGCGCTTTTGAATGAATTTCAATCTAGCGCTCAGAACGACATTTTAACGATCGAAGGTAACTAAAATGACACGCAAGCAAAAACGATTGGCAATTATTGCAGGGCTGAGTTCAGTTGTTTTGGCAGCAGTAGTGTTCATCGCGATTGCTATGTCAGGTACTGCTGCTTTCTTCGTCGTGCCTTCAGAGCTTAAAGAGCGCAACATCGCACAGGGCCAAGCATTCCGGTTGGGCGGTATTGTTAAGTCAGATAGTTGGGTGCAGTCCGAAACCAGCCACAACTTTGTCGTGACCGACTGTCAGGTCGACATCAACGCTCACTATGAAGGCATCATGCCTGATCTGTTCCGTGAGGGACAAGAG
>CAJXLH010000274.1 GCA_913055925.1 uncultured Maritalea sp.
TGATTATGCAGTGACACGCGGCGCGTCTGCTGAAGCGCTTTTTGCCGCGTCATCAATAAAGCCAACAGCATTTGATGATCCCGACAACCGCATCGCGATGGCTGCATATCAACAGCTCAACCGTGCGGCGAAGGAACTGTGCAATGCGCCAGCGTTGGCACTCGAGTTTTGTGACGATACGCGGTTTGAAGAATTGTCGGTCGTTGGTCTCATCGTTCAGTCTGCGCCCAAAATGGGCGAAGTGCTCAAACAGCTCTCCCGCTATAGCCAGTTAGTAGCAGAAGTTGATCTCGGGATGGAAGAAGAGCGGTTTGAGGTCGTGCCCATGTCAGATGGGCTTTGGATTGTCGATAATCGCAAATCGCCAAATGATTTCATTGAGCTGACAGAAGGGACTTTTGGTCGGTTTATTTGCGAGTTTCGCCGACACTTTGGCGATGTTCCATTTGCGCAAGAATTGCACCTAACGCACAGCGCTCCAGACTATGCGGCGGATTATGATCGCATTTTGCAAGTGCCGATCACCTTTGACAGCGACAAAAATGCAATGCGGATTGACCCAAACTGGCTTGAGGTCGAAGTGAGCCCCGCCAACGAATACCTATTCGGTGTGTTGGCTGCGCGTGGTGACGCATTGCTTGAAGATTTGGCCAACAGCAACAAGCTGACGGCTAAAGTCGAGCAGATGATCCTCCCATTTTTGCACACCGGTGAGATCAGTATGGAACAGATCGCCAAAGAAATGGGACAAAGCCGCCAGACCCTTTATCGAAAGCTAAAAGCAGAAGGCGCAAACTTTGAAACCTTGTTGGATGAGCTTCGCCACAAAATGGCCCGCCACTATTTGGACGGACAAAAGGTTTCCGTGAACGAAACCGCCTACCTTGTCGGTTTTTCTGACCCAAGCTCGTTCTCCCGCGCCTTTAAACGTTGGACCGGTGAAACGCCGGGACGTGCGCGTACTTTGCAATGAGTTGGCTTTCCACTCACCCGCCTACAAAAGCCAAACCTGAATTGGACGCCTATTCGTGAAGTTTTTATCTGTCAAACAGGTGCCAAAACTGTTTTGGAGTGCGCCGAAACCGTTGACGTTTCGGCCGCCAATGGTGTCCTTTGCATTTTTGGTTATTGGTCTCTTTATCTTTGGAATTGGCGAAGCGCTGATCGTGGCTGCTGCTGTTGGCGTTAGCCCATGGACAGTATTGGCGCAGGGGTTGGCGCGGAACCTTGGTTGGGATTTGGGCTTTTCAACATTAGTGGTGAGCGCATGTGTGCTGATATGTTGGATGCCATTGCGACAAAGTCCGGGCATTGGGACTATCCTTAATGCCGTGATTATCGCTCTGGTCTTTAGCTTTTTGTTGCCTTACTTGCCGGTATTCAACGATGTCGCTGCGCGGGTTGTGCAAGCGATTGTTGGCGTATTGATCACTGGATTTGGCGGTGCGATTTATTTGATCGCCAATTTGGGGCCAGGACCGCGCGATGGCTTGATGACAGGATTGCAGGCAGTCACTGATTTGCCGATTGCTTGGGTGCGAAGTGGCATCGAACTGGGTGCGATCGGCCTTGGTTGGCTTTTGGGCGGCGATGTGGGCTTTGGCACCATATTATTCGCGCTTGGCATTGGCCCATCCATTGCATTGAGTATGTATGGACTTACGATTGTTTTTGCGAAAACACGCCTAAACTAAATCCGGCGACAGCCGAAGCTGTCGCCGGCCCTTTGCCAAGTTGCAGCTTTGGCAAGGGAGGGAAGTCTTTATCCGCGGACTAGGCGCCCGTCTTTTGTTGCTTCCAATGGTGCGGTGCTGGCCGCTGTTTGCTGGCGTACTTTGTCGGCGAAGTTCGAAAAGTCTTTCGCATGCTCGAAATCAGCTTCAATGCGCGTTTTGGCGCTTGGGACTGATGAAAGCAAAAGCTTTGAATAAGCGTGTTGTGGATCGTGAACGATTTGGTCAGACGGACCAAACTCCACAATGCGACCGCCGAACATCACCGCGGTGTTTTCGGTGAGATAGTGTGCCGTCGCCAAATCGTGCGTGATGTATAAAAAGGTAATTCCACGCTCATCTTTTAGGCGCTTCATCAGATTTAGGATTGAACGCCGGATCGACACATCAAGCATCGAAGTGGGTTCGTCCGCGATGATCAGTTCTGCACCAACCGCCAATGCGCGGGCAAGGTTGATCCGTTGACGTTGGCCGCCAGAAAGCTCATGCGGGTATTTCTCCAGCGTTGCTGCGGGATCGAGTTCCACATCGCGCAAGGTTTTTTCAAGCTCGTCAGCAAGGGTTGAACCTGCAGGGATCCGGTTATGAAGCTTTAATGGTCGCTCGAGATGGTGGCGCACCGTGTGGGTTGGGTTCAATGAAGCAAACGGATCTTGGAAGACCATTTGCACGCGTTTTGCGGTTTCACGCTTTTCTTTCGAAGTGCGCGCGGTGCCCACTTGGTGGCCATCAATTTCAATATTGCCACCATCAATTTTAAACATGCCGGCAATTGCACGGCCACATGTGGATTTGCCCGAACCGCTTTCGCCCACAAGCGCCAGAGCTTCGCCGCGTTTTAGCGAAAACGACACGTCTTGTAGGGCTTTGACTTCCTTGGTGGGGCCAAAAGTGGTCTTGAGCGTGTAGGTTTTATGCACGCCTTCTAGTTTTAGAAATGGTCTTGCTTGATCGAGCATTAGGCCACTCCTTTCGCGTCATCAAAGCTTGGCATCGCGTCCCAAAGCTTCTTGGTGTAATCGTGCTGTGGATTGTTGACGATTTCGTCGGTTTTGTTGACTTCAACAATGTTGCCTTCAAGCATGATGGCAATGCGATCTGCGAACTGTGCCATAAGTGCCAAGTCGTGGGTGATGAATAGGATCGAGAAGCCGAACTTTGCCTGCAAACCGGCAATTTCTTGCAAAATCTCGCGCTGCACCACCACATCAAGTGCCGTCGTTGGCTCATCCATGATGATCAGTTCAGGCTCCAAAATCAGCGCGTTGGCGAGCACCACGCGCTGGCGCATGCCGCCAGACAATTGGTGCGGATAATCATCCAAACGCACCGGATCAATGCCCACAAGGCGCATCAATTCTTCAGCGCGGGCGCGGGCCTCTTTGGTCGATTTGCCAGTATGGCGATGATAGACGTCACGGAACTGCTCAAAAATGGTGAGCACCGGGTTGAGTGCGTTCATGGCGCTTTGAAACACCAGTGACACTTTATTCCATCGCCATTGGTTGAGTGTTTCGTCGTCGAACGCCAGCACATCCTCCCCATCGACGGTGATCGAACCGCCAGAGATAAAGGCTGGCGGGCGGTGCAGCCTCATCAATGCATAAGCAATTGTGGATTTGCCGCAGCCGCTTTCGCCCGCAAGGCCCAACACTTCACCGCGATTAATGTGAAGGTCGACGGTTTTCACGGCGCGGAAGGGGCCATCAAGGGTCATGTAGTCAACCTCAAGCCCTTTGACGTCAAGGAAACGATCTTCAGACATTAGGCCGCTCCCTTCGCAGATTTGTAGGACTGATCAAACTTCTTCTGGGCTTTAACCGCCTTGTTGATGGCGCCCAAAGTGCGAAGACGTGGGTTTGAAATCTCGTCGATGCCGAAGTTCAAGAGGCTAAGGCCAATACCAATAATTACAATCGCCATACATGGTACAAAGACTTCCCACCATGCGCCGACGGTGATGGCCGATGTGGTTTGCGCGTTATAGAGCATTGTGCCCCACGACACAGCCAGCGGATCACCCAGACCAAGGAACTCAAGTGTTGCTTCGGTGATGATGGTGTAGATCACAGAGCCGATAAAGTTGAAGCCGATAATTGACAGCAGGTTTGGCAACAGCTCAGCACAGATAATGCGCCAGCTTGGTTCGCCAATTTGTTCTGATGCTTCAATGAAATCGCGTTTTCTTAATGTCAGGGTCTGCGCACGGGTGACCCGTGCGCCCCATGCCCAGGACGTTAAGCCGATGATTAAGGCGATGGTAAATGGGTCGGATTGCCCAATGAAGGCGGCAAGAACCAACAATAAGGGA
>CAJXLH010000275.1 GCA_913055925.1 uncultured Maritalea sp.
AAATGGGCACCAAACTTGTTGTTGTGACCAATGATAACAAAGCCAAGGGTGACAAGCTTGCACGCGAACTGGGCATGCGCTTGTTCGACATGCGCGGCAAGGTGATGCCGCCGCAAATGGACGAAAAAGAAGCGGTGCACATTGCCATGTCGCGCAAAGGCGACAAGCCAATGGTGATCACCGATGTTTGGGACAACCCCGGCGGCGGCACAGCCGGCGACGCCACGGTGATCTTGAATGAACTAATGACACAAAGGGCTCAAAATGTTGCCGTTGGCACAATTTGGGACCCAATAGCGGTGCAGATTTGCTTTGCCGCTGGCGAAGGCGCAACCGTTCCCTTGCGGTTTGGCGCCAAGTCTGCGCCGTTCACCGGTTCACCGATTGACGCCACTGTGACAGTCAAAAAACTTGTCAAAAATGCCGAGCATCGGTTTGGCGACAGCTATGTGCCGATGGGCGATATTGCCACGATTGAGTTTGATGGCTTTGAGATTGTTTTAAACTCAACCCGCGCACAAAGCTTTGACAAAAGCCTATTCACTGTTGCGGGTATCGATTATGCGGCAAAAGACATTTTGCTGATTAAATCCACCAATCATTTTTATGATTCATTTGCGCCGATTGCAGAAGAAATTCTTTATTGCTCGGCAGGCCGGCCGTACCCGAACGATCCAGCGACAAATGACTATAAAAAAGCGCCAAAAGACATTTGGCCGATGATTGACGATCCGCACGGGCTTGCCAACGCGAGCTAGTTGCGAAATAGGTATCTCAATGGCGAGATGCCTTTTCTTTCCCGTTTTGAACATGGTGACTTAAAATGTCTCAACAAGCTTCGGTTTATTCCTTGTCTACACCTGCGGTTTTGATCGACGAAAACATCGTCGACAACAATATCGCGCGCGTACAAAAATATATGGATCAAGCTGGATTGAAGGCACGTCCGCATATCAAAACGCACAAGATCCCAGAGTTTGCGAAAAAGCAGTTGGCGGCGGGGGCTGTTGGGATCACCTGTCAGAAAATCTCAGAAGCTGAGATTTTCGCTGATGCAGGCATTGACGATATTTTGCTCACCTTCAACATTATGGGTGACGAAAAGCTTGCCGCGCTAAAGGCGTTGCATGAACGGATTACTTTGACTGTGGTTGCAGATAGCAAACACACAATTGACGGACTGGCCGAGACCTTTGGCGCAGAGAAGCCACTTCGCGTGATGGTGGAATGCGACACCGGCGGCCAACGCTGCGGTGTACAATCACCGCGCGAGGCGTTGGAGCTCGCACAACATATTGAAGCGCAAGCTGGTTTGAAATTTGTCGGCTTGATGACCTACCCAATGCCGAACACCGAAGATGACGTCGAAGCGTTTTTTGAAGAGACAGCAGGCCTCCTAAAACGCGAAAATATTGAATGCGAAGTGTTCTCTACCGGCGGATCACCTAGTCTTTTTTCTGCGGAACGCACCACAATTGCCAATGAATATCGCGCAGGAACTTATATCTACAATGACCGTTCGCTCGTACGTGCTGGGCATTGCGGGTTTGATGACTGCGCCATGCATATCTTAACCACAGTGGTTTCTCGCCCGACAGAAACCCGCGCGGTTTTGGATGCTGGATCAAAGGCACTCACATCCGATCTTTTGGGCTTCTCTGACTTTGGCTATGTGGTCGATTACCCAGAGGCCGTGATCACCGGCCTTTCAGAAGAACATGCCGTCGTGGACCTTTCTGCTTGCAGCAAGAAGCCCGAAATCGGCGAAAAAATCCGCATCATTCCAAACCACACATGCGTCGTTTCAAATCTGATGGATAATATCTATGTCCATAAAGGCGGTGCATTTGATCGGAAAATCGAAGTCGCCGCCCGCGGTCGCGTTTGGTAGTTCTTTGGCAGTATCTTAACGCCGTCTGTCATTTTCGCCACTCACCCTGAGTGCACGTGATATGCAATGTTGTGCTCAACAAAGGAGCACAACATGACCAGAACCGACGAGCTTTTTGCAACGATAAATACCTATCTCGACGTCATTTATTATTGCGATGTGGAGAAACTCGACCAAGTCTTTCACCCGTCTGCTACCCTGTTTGATGCAGATGAGGGCAAGATCTTCGTTGATCCCGTAGGTGAATGGCGCAAGGACGTTGCGTCACGTCCCTCACCTGCTAGCGCTAACCAGAAGCGTGATGACAGCATTGTTTCGATAGACTGGCTCTCTGACATCAGCGCTGTTGTTAAGCTACGACTGCAATCGCTCGACAATATTTTTGTCGATCATCTCAATTTCGTTTATGGCGAAGATGGCTGGAAGATCGTCGCAAAAGTCTGGCATCTCGATGGCAAGGCACCAATTGAAACGCTGTAATTGCGTTTGACATTGGCTATCAATGTTCTATCTTTGTTCTAAACAAGGAGCAAAACATGAACCACACACATTTTGCCGCTCAGGTTGAAAAAGAGGTGTCGTTGTTAGCACAAGGCAAACCTCTCGAAGCACTCGAATACTGCTTTGCGGCTGACGGCAAGATGTACGCCAATGACTTGCTGTTTGCTCAGGGGCTGGACGAGGCACGTAAGAAGCAGGAAAGCTACATTCTGGCGGCAAGTGAAATTGCCGGTAAAATTGCCGACCTATTCGTCGATGAGGCTACACAACTATGTGTTTTTCGCAATCGCACTTCATTTGTGACAGATGGCCAGACGCATCAGATAAACTGTTTGGTGTGGCAGCAATGGAAAGAGGGCAAGGTCGCCGTTGAGCGCTATTACGATGGCGATATGATGCACGACCTGATCGAACGGGGCGTTCTGCTAAACCCTGCCATGTTAAGCCTACTCAATCGCAATGGCGCCGCGCATTAGGCTTGGCTCGGCCAATCCGACCTTAAACCCAACCATGGCGCCACTTGAGCCACAGCACCAATATACAGAAAAAGCCCCGTTCGGAAACGGGGCTTTTACGGTCGTGGGGAGGTTTAGGTTTCTTATGCCGCGTTACGCGACGTCAGGAAGACCTAAGTTAGACAGGTCAACGTCACGCTCGAATGCCTGACCGTTCTCGTCGAACAGGTGACAGTCCGCAGCGTTAACGCCAACACTGAATTCTGAATTTGCTTTAATTGGTGCTGTACCTTCTTGAACAGTACAGAACACTTCGTCGCTGCCAGGTAGGGTTGCGTAAGCCACTGTGTGGATACCCAACCGCTCAACAACGTTGGCATGTAGCTTTAGCTCAAACTCTGCCTTATCGAGCACTGTGTGCTCAGGGCGAATGCCAAGTGTAAGCATTTTGCCTTCCATGCCATCGCGCGGCGCAACTGGAATGGTGACTTGGCCAACGCCGTCAATTTCCACCGTCATGCCGTTAGATGCTTTGCCAACGCATTTCACCGGCACAAAGTTCATCTTTGGGTTACCGATAAAGCCCGCAACGAACAAATTATCTGGCTTGTGATAAAGCTCAAGCGGCGTACCTACTTGCGCGATAAAGCCTGCATCCAAAACCACAATTCGATCAGCCATGGTCATCGCTTCCACTTGGTCGTGGGTCACGTAAATCATGGTTGCGTCTAGATCGTGGTGCAGTTTTGTCAGCTCAACACGCATGGTCGCGCGGAGCGCTGCGTCAAGGTTAGAGAGCGGCTCATCGAACAAGAACACACTTGGTTCACGAACAATCGCACGGCCAATTGCCACACGTTGACGCTGACCACCTGATAGTTCACCAGGCTTGTGCTGCAAGCGCTCTTCCAACTTCAAAATCTTCGCCGCAGTCATCACTTTCTCGTCGACTTCCTCATTTGAGAGTTTTTCGACACGAAGTGGGAATGCGATATTTTCATAAACAGTCATATGCGGATAAAGCGCATAGGACTGGAACACCATTGCAATGCCACGTTTCACCGGCGGCAATGCGTTGACGATGTTGCCGTCAATTTGCACGTCGCCTTCAGAGATTTCCTCAAGGCCCGCAAT
>CAJXLH010000276.1 GCA_913055925.1 uncultured Maritalea sp.
AAGGCGACCCGAAGGTCGCCTCTTATAACTATTTGATGTTTTCGACGTTGGTGACACGACCGTCAGCATCAAAATCATAAATGATTGGTTTGCCGGTCGAGATTTCGCGCTTCAAAATCTCTTCGGGTGTTAGGCCTTCAAGTTTCATCACCAAGGCGCGCAATGAGTTGCCGTGCGCCGCAACCAAAATCGTGCCGCCATCGGCAACGCGCGGTGCAATTTCAGCTTCATAGTAAGGCAATACGCGATCAGCCGTATCTTTCAGGCTCTCTCCGCCTGGAGGCGGGGTGTCATAAGAACGGCGCCAAATATGCACCTGCTCTTCGCCCCATTTTTCGCGGGCATCGTCTTTGTTAAGGCCTGCTAGATCGCCATAGTCGCGTTCGTTGAGGGCTTGATTGCGGATAATCGTCATATTGACGATGCCCATATTCTCCAAAATCAAATCAAGCGTGTGCTGCGCGCGTTTAAGCGCAGATGTGTAGCAGATCTCGATTTCATATCCGCGTGACTTCAAAAGCTTACCAGCCTCGGTTGCTTCATCGATGCCTTTTTCCGTAAGGCCCGGATTGCGCCAGCCAGTGAATAGGTTCTTGAGGTTCCATTCGCTTTGTCCGTGGCGAACAAGAATTAGTCTACGATCCATCTATCTTCCCTTGATCCGTAAATTGCTAAAGGCCAAGCACATCGGCCATTGAATAAAGTCCAGGTTCTTTATCTTGCGCCCACAGCGAGGCGTGAATTGCGCCATTGGCGAATATTGAACGATCTTGCGCATAGTGGCCAAGTTCAATGCGCTCATTGCTGCCAGCAAAAACCACGGAATGATCACCAATCACGGTGCCGCCGCGCATGGTAGAGAACCCAATGGAGCCCGGTTCGCGGGCACCAGTTATGCCATCTCGTGCGCGAACCGAATTGTCGGCCAAATCAATCTCACGACCGTCTGCCGCAGCTTGGCCAAGCATCAATGCGGTGCCAGAAGGTGCATCGACCTTCATGCGGTGATGCATTTCCAAAACTTCGATGTCAAAATCCATCGGTAACGCCGCCGCTGCTTTTTGAACAAGGCCCATCAGCAAATTGACGCCGAGCGACATATTGCCTGCTTTCACGAGGCGGCCTTTGCCGGAAAGTGCTGAAATTTCAGCATCTTCTTCTGCGGTCCAGCCGGTTGTGCCGATCACATGTACAAGGCCACGATCGTGCGCTTGCTTTGCAAAATCGATAGATACTTGCGGCGCCGTAAAATCGATTATGGCGCCGGTACCATCTAGTGCTTCATCTACATTGTCTGTGATGAGCACACCAGACGGTTCAAGACCGGCCAGCGCGCGCGCATCTTTGCCAACTGTTTCAGCCCCTTCGCGTTCCAACGCGCTAAAAAGTCCTGCCCCATCAATTTGTGCGATGGCGCGGATATTGGCTTGGCCCATACGACCGCCGGCACCAAGAACAGTGATTTTTTGCATAGGAGATGACCTCAATTTACCGCTTTGTCATTGCTTAGCACAATTGGCGAAAATTTTTAAAACCGTTTGCCAAATACAACGCGCTCACCCGCTTTTGACAAGGCCAATTCCGGGTCGCCTGTCGTAATGGCTTTTAATTCTGACCCAATCTGATCATCGTTCCAATATTCAAAGCCTTGGCGAAGATAATAAGGTCCGTTCCATGGCACATTTTTGAAGGTGATACCTGCCACGCCCGAAAACCCTTCATTCTGCGCAAATTGCACAAAATGATTGATCAGCTTTTCGCCCAAGCCTTTACCGTGATGATGCTTAAGAACAGAAAGTTCAGCACAATAAAGCAAATCATCAATCGGTTTGGCGCGCAAAAAGCCAATGGGCTCGCCGCGCAGTTCCACAAGCCAAATGATTTGGTTCTGGGCAATCGCTTCTTCGTAAAAGCTTGGCGTAAGCGCAGACAGATCAATTTGCGAGAAGGCACCACCCAGCTGTTTGAAAACAAGGGCGGCATTTTCTTCAATTGCGCTCAGTGCTTCAGCATCACTTTTGTCGGCGGCGCGGAAATTGGTGATCTTCTCATTCGCCATACAAATTTCATCATTTACGCCGCCAGCTGCAGCATATGGGTCGTCAGCGCGATAGATAGGCCGACCGACCACCAAATGGTCGGCTCCCGTTTCAATCGCTTGCGTGGGTGTTAAAATACGTTTCTGGTCGTCTGTGGCGCTGCCTGCTGGCCGAATGCCGGGTGTCACCGCCATCAATTTGCCACCGCTGGCCTGTTTCACCAGCTCAATTTCGTGCGCAGAACAGATAACGCCGTCAATGCCTTCACCGGCGGCTTGCTTGGCGCGACGCTCCACCAAATCGCGTACGCCATAAGCATAGCCGCTCGCTTTCAAATCTTCATCATCGAGCGAGGTCATCACCGTGACGCCCATCAGTTTTGTTTTTGACCCCTCAGCAGCCCGTTTCGCGGCGGCCATGCAATGAGGTTCGGCATGGATGGTCACGATGTCCGCGCCCAAATCCACGAGGCCTGCGACACCCTTTTCGACCGTGTTTGGGATGTCCAAAAGCTTGACGTCGCAAAACACCTTCTTGCCAGCAGCTTTAAGCGCTTTGGCAAGGCCAAGTCCATCATCGCCATAAATCAACTGATAGCCGATTTTGAAGAACACACCACGATCATCGATTTGCTCAACAAGCGCCTCGGCTTCTTTGCGAGTCGGCACATCAAGCGCTGTAATCAATTGAGGGGTAGCGTTTGTCATTTAGGAAGGACTCCGGCAAATATCATTGTCGGAGCTGTTAACTGGCACAGTTCGCACCAAACAACAAGCTTGTTCAGCTGTTAGGCCAATCTTCAAGTGCAAACCAATCCGTTTGGAGCTTTGGAGACGCCCAGTCAAACGCAAAAAGGTTGCCGCCACCCGGCGCGCCGATCGTCCGCTGGTCCTCGTCTCGGCTGATTGTGCGTTTCCCGATGTGGCATTTCAAAAGGGTGCCAATAGCGCCATGTCCGACGAACAAAGTGGTCTCTTCGTCGACTGACTGCAAATGCTTGCTGACCGCTGTCACGATCCGTTTTTGTGCGTCACCTGACGTTTCCCAACCAAGGATGCTTTTGTCGGGCTTCTCGAAAAACTGATCGGCGATCTCATTGAACTTTTCAGCGGGAAGAAATCCGGTCGCGCTGCGATCATTTTCATCGCACATTGGATCTTGGATGAACGTAATGCCCAAGCGCTGCCCCACAATTTCAGCCCCATCTATCGCCTTTTGCTCGGATGACGAAATGATCTGTGAGACATGATCAAAGATGCCACGATCAACAGCATTTTGTAGCCGTTCCCGACCAATGTCAGAAAGGCCCCAGCGTGGTGTTGGCACGTTGGGGTCAATCACAACTTCAGGATGGGTGAGATAAAGCGCCACGCAAAAAACTAGGTGCGCTTAATGGTCATTAGCTGGTCAACCATTTGATCAAGCTGTTGCGAAAGCCGCTCAACCGTCAACTCGCCTTCTTCATCCATAGCGGTTTCGGCTTGTCCGACACCAAAGCTCATCGGGACAATAAGCGCGCCCAAATGCGCCAAGATATCGCGCAAGTGCCCGCGTGCGCCCACGGCACCCATATGGCCAGGTGAGGCGGAACCAACCGCAAATACAGGTTTTTTGTAGGCAGGGAACTGCTTTTCCCGGCTAATCCAATCAATTGTGTTTTTGAGAAGCGGTGAAACAGAACCATTATATTCTGGTGTCGTGACAAACACCCCATCAGCCGCTGCAAATTGTTCAGCCAGATCCTGAGCGCATTTTGGGTGATGTTCAGTTTCCAAATCGGCATCAAAAACCGGCATTGGGTAAGCGCCAAGATCGATATATTCAGCATCCGCACCAGCCGCCTTTGCGCGCTTTACAACAAGCTTTGCGAGTTTTGCGTTATGAGAGCCTTTGCGGATCGAGCCGGAAATAGCGATTATTTTAGTCATATTT
>CAJXLH010000277.1 GCA_913055925.1 uncultured Maritalea sp.
TTGCGTTGGCCATTCTTCCCCCTTCGAAAAGCTCAACCTGTCACGTGAGGTCAACATAATGATCACTGCCGTCATTTACAGCGCAAAGGCGTTTTTATAGCAACCCTTCAACATTTTGATGGAGCATAAAAATGACTGATTTCAATAAAGTAGGCGGTGTAGCCGGGTTGATCGCCGCCGGCACATATTTGTTTGGCTTTGTAATGCTGTTGGCGGTGTTAGCGCCTGCAGGCTATTCACTTGGCGGTGACGACATGATCGCACAAGCCAAGTTTCTCTCAGAAAACCAGTTCGCCATGTATATGTGGAACTTGGGCATTTGGATCATCAACTCTTTTGCATTGGTTATTCTTGCAATCGCACTGCACGCTAAAGTTGTTGAAAAATCACCTGCCTTCTCGCAAGTCGCAACTGCGTTCGCCCTCATTTGGGCAGGCCTTATTTTGGGTAGCGGCATGGTTTCCAACATCACGGTTGGCACGGTAAGCGCACTTTACCCGACAGATCCAGAACAAGCGGGCGTGTTTTTGCGGGCACTGAGCGCTGTTGAAAATGGCCTTGGCGGCGGCAATGAACTGGCAGGCGGCTTTTGGGTTTTGGTGCTAAGCTGGGGCGCATTGCGTGGCGGCGCACTTTCGAAGCCACTTAACATCCTCGGCCTCGTTATCGGGCTCTCTGGGTTGAGCACATTGGCCCCTGCCCTCGCGCCAATTGCAGGTTCAGTTTTCGGACTTGGATTCATCGTATGGTTTGCCTGGGCTGGCATCCATTTGATCCGTAACTAATCTATACGGAGTGTGCCGCAGCATAGTGTTCAATAAGACACCAGCTGCGGCATGTTAATTTAGAGCTGCCTCAAACAAGAGGAAATGAGAATTGGCGGCGCTGTTAACGCCACATATTCACTTTGTTTCATGTATTTCCGCTAACGCACTAGACTCCTTGTTAAGCATTCATTAGGCATTTGGATGCGGAGAATTGGAGTGTGTTGTGCGTATTGTTGGCCTGATGACATCTAGCGCCCTGTCGGCTTGCATGCTGGCGACAGCAGGCGGAAGCTTTTTTGCCACCTCTGTACTTGCAGCGTGTCCGACACTCATCGCGAGCGGCGAAACACAAACCACCACGCAAATTTTAGCTGACAACCAGAACTGTACTGTTGAAAGTGGCGGTGCGATCAACGTTACCGGTGCGCCAGCCATCACCGGTGATCATCATGCAACAGTGATCAATAACGGCACCATCGCAACCAGTGGCGTGTTTATCCCATCTATTTTTCTCGAGGGTTTAAGCACGGCGACTAACAATGGCACGATTATCTCAACTGGCAGCGCCCCACTTGGCATGGGATCGAACCACGATACTGTTTTGACAAACAATGGCGCGATCACCTCAACGGGCGATGACGGTGTTGGTATGTTGGTTTATCAAAACGGGACCATCATCAACAATGGCACATTAACTGTTTCGGGCGAGGATGCATACGGCATACTCGTTTTCGACGACGCCAAAATCACCAACAAAGGCACCATTTCGGTTACCGGTGAAGATGCGACAGGTATTTCCGGTGAAGAAGACAATCTGATCGAAAACTTCGGGACGATAACAATGTCTGGCGATGGTGCTGAAGGCATCGAAGTGGATGACAGTGGCAACACAATCCGCAATTTCGGCACCGTCACAACCAATGGCACCGGTGCAGATGCAATTGAACTAGATGGCGACAAAAACGTGTTTGAGAACACAGGAACGCTTCGCACTTTTGGCGCGCAATCCGAAGGTGTAGATGCAAACTCCAATGACCAAGTTACCAATTCTGGCTTCATTTTCACCACGGATGCGAATTCGGATGGCATGGACGGCGAGGACAACAATACGATCCTGAACACAGGCACCATCTCAACACAAGGAGATGGCGGTCATGGTCTTTTCTTTGAAGCCTCGAATAACTTCACCAACCGCGGAACAGTTTCTGCAACGGGCGCCGGTTCCAAGGCAATCAAGCTAACGGGTGGCAGTAACCACCTAAAACTTGGACCCGGATCGGTCATCATTGGTGAGATTGAATTTGACCAAAATAGCAACAGCTATGAGGTCGAAAATGGCCTCAACGTGTTGAACACATTTTCTTGGTTCAACCCATCCAGCACGAATTCAAACGGCGCACCGCAAGTCACATCGGGCAGCCAGATCGCTGTGCTCGACATCTCAAATTTTGGTGCATTTGACGACCACTTTTTCGCGCAAAGCGCTGGTATTTCTCGTCAACTTCAAGGGCACCTCACGAGCGTGCGAGAAGGCGCCAAAGATCAGGCACCGTTTTGGGTAACAACTAGCGGAAACTACCAATTTATCCCAGGCCAACAACCGACAGTCGGCGTGCATAATTTTGGTGGCACCACTCTAATCGGGCGCGACGCTGCGATTAGTGAAAACCAACTTGCTTCGGGATATTTCGGGTTCGGCTTGAACCAGATTTCAACTCAATTTGATGCCCAAACTTCGCATTTGCAAACGGTGATGCTCGGCGGGGCCCACGCCATGCAGTTTGAAACATCCTCCGTCAATTTCGCAATGCTTGTCGGCTATTCAGGGGTCCAGCACACGCGCCGCGTCGCGAACAACGAAGCCACGAATGGACTGGAAACAGGAACGGCCAACTATGGTGCGTTTTTTGTCGCGCCGGAAATTGCGTTCGATCACCGCTTGTCAAAAAACGAAGACGCAGTTTCAGCGCGTGCCGCTTTGAAATATATTGGCGCACTTGTTGACGGTTTTAGCGAAACTGGCGCATCGGACAATTTGATTGTCGATGCACGACGTTTGCACTTGCTGGAAGCCAATTTCTCCTTGTCAAAACCATTTACAATCCAAAGTAATGGCAATGATTTTCACGCGAAAGTCGCGGCTGGATTTGCCGCACGTACAGCCATTGGCGACACTACAATGTCGGGCCAATTGCTTGGGCAAAACATCAACTTTGATCCAATGGGCAGCCGAACACAGGGTGAGTTTTTCCTTGGCGCGGACGCCGAGTTTCAACCCCAAAACGGATTTGATCTCAATACGTCGGGTCAGTTCGGCATGACCACAGAAGGTGCACCAAGCCTCAGCCTGTCAGTCGGCTTCGACAAGGCATTGAACTAAAGGGCTTAGCCCTTTACCGCACCCTCACCAAGGTCGGACACAAGGAACCGCTGTGCCATCAAGAAGAGAATGGTGATCGGCATACCCGACAGAATTGCCGCTGCAGCGAAGTCACCCCAAAGGAAGCGCTGTTCGTATAGATATTGGCGTGCACCGACGGCCAATGTCATTTGCTCGGTGTTGCGCAAGAGAACAGAAGCAACCGGATATTCGTTGATCAAAAAGATAAACGACAAAACAAACACAACCGCGAGGATTGGGATCGAAAGCGGCAAGAACACGTGGCGGAATGCCTGCCACGGCGTTGCCCCGTCAATCATTGCGGCCTTATCGAGCGCCGGATCAACACTGTCGAAATAGCCTTTGATGGTCCAAATATGGAGCGTGATCGCAGACAGGTATGATAGGATCAAAGCGGGATGGCTATCGATCCCCAACCATGGCACAACCCGACCAAGCGCATCAAAGATGGCATAGGCAGCAATCACCGTCAGCGCCGCTGGGAACATCTGCACGATGAGCAATGTATCGAGCAATCCATCTCGGCCTTTAAACTTCATGCGCGCAAACGCATAGGCTGAGGTGGTCGACAAGACCAAAATGCCGGCCGACGCGATGAGTGCAATTTTGACCGAATTCCACAGCCACAAAAGCACGGGATATGGCGGCTTAATCACCGTGCCATCGGCTCGAGTGTAGTCAAAGCCCAGCGCCAACGCCCAGTGTTCCAAAGTCGGTCGTTCTGGGAAAACATTACCCGTTGAAAAGTTTCCCTCACGGAAAGAAATCGAGAGCACCATCAAAAACGGGAACA
>CAJXLH010000278.1 GCA_913055925.1 uncultured Maritalea sp.
GGCCCTTTGTCCGAACTTAAAACATGTCGCACTTGTCGTGAGTTGGTTTGGCAATGATCTGCGTTGCGCAAACTGCAGTGTGACGCCGCGCGTGATGGGTCATGATCGTGAAATCAAAGATGTCGAATGGCGCGTTGCGGGGCTAACGCGCAATCAGGCAGAGATTTGCAGCGAGGTTGATGGCGGTCCGGCATATGGCGGAACGCCGAGTGACCTCTCCATCATCGCAGCGATCAAAGATTTAAAGGCACGCGGCCTCGAGGTAACCATCTATCCGCTGATGATGATGGACATTCCGTCTGATAATCAACTTCCAAATCCTTATGATCAAACAGCACACCAGCCGGCCTATCCGTGGCGCGGGCGCATAACCTGCGACCCAGCAATTGGTCAGGCTGCAAGCGCAGATCAAACAGTGTCGGCGCGAACGCAAATTGATCAGTTTATCGGCACATGTACTGCGGCAGACTTTGCACAAAGTGGTGATTTGCCCATCTATGCGGGAGTCGAAGAATGGTCCTATCGTCGTTTCATTTTGCACACTGCCAATGTCGCCAAAGCCGCAGGTGGAGTGAATGCTTTCATAATCGGTTCGGAAATGGTTGCGCTGTCGACAGTGCGTGATCACAGCGATGCGTTTCCGTTTGTCGATCACCTGCGCGCCATCGCTGCGGACGCAAAGCAGATATTGGGTGCGGCCTGTCAGCTGACCTATGCAGCGGATTGGTCGGAATATCACGGATATCAACCTGCTGACGCGCCGGGTGACAAGTTCTTCCATCTCGACCCGCTTTGGGCGGACAACAACATTGATGCAATAGGCATCGACAATTACATGCCGCTTTCCGATTGGCGAGATTTCGGACCAAATGGCGATTTTGATGAACACGACATCATTCACGATATTGGTTATTTGAAATCCAATATCGCTGGCGGCGAGGGCTTCGACTGGTACTATGCCTCCTCAGAGGATCGCGAAAATCAAATCCGTTCGCCCATAACTGATGGTGCTCATGCTGAGCCTTGGGTTTGGCGCTACAAAGATTTGGTAGGTTGGTGGTCAAATGCCCATCACGACCGAATTGGTGGTGTGCGGAATGCTTCTCCGACCAATTGGGTGCCACAGTCGAAACCATTTTGGCTAACGGAACTTGGCTGCGCTGCGGTTAGCCTTGGGGCGAATGAGCCCAACGCCTTTCCTGACCCGAAGAGTGTTGAGAACCGGTCGCCATATTTTTCAGCGGGTAATCAAGAGCCAAGCAATCAACGGCAGTTTTTGCGGGCACACTACGAGCATTGGCAGCACAATGTCGAAGGCTTTGACGATGCTAACAATCCGGTTTCGAGCGTTGATGGCAGGAGAATGCTTGACGCAGAGCGCACTTATCTTTGGGCTTGGGATGCGCGGCCGTTCCCTGCGTTCCCGCTGCGCAGCGATGTTTGGTCTGACGCCACTTCACACCAAACAGGGCATTGGACGACGGGGCGATTTGGTTGCGCCACGGCATCAGAGCTTATCGAAGAAATTGCGAACGAAAACGAACTGATTTTCTCAGCGGCAGATGCTTCCGACAGCTTTGTTGAAGGTGCGGTTGTTGGCGGTACGTCAACATTGCGCGAAAACGTTGAACTGCTGCTGGATACCGATGGGCTTATCGCGCTTGATCAGCCAGATGGCTTGCGCGTAAAGCGCATCAAAACCAACAAAGTCAAAGAGCTGAAAGAAACAGATTTTTGCGCTGACCAAACGATCATTGAGCGCACGCGCAAGGATAAAACTGAAGATCTACAGCGCCTAAATGTTAGCTACTTAAATCGGCTTAGCGACTACGACACGACCTCCACACATTTCTATCGTGAGGCAGACGAGAGTGGTGTAGCGGACATTCGACTACCGCTGGTTATTAGCAATGCGGCGGCGGAGAAGATTGCGAGCAAGCAGCTTTTTGCGCACCATCACGCACATAAAACAGTGCAGTTCTCACTTCCCTTATCGAAGCTCGAGTTGGAAGTGGGTGATGTCATTCGATTGCCGAATGACAGTCAGCTTTATGCTATCAGCGCTATTCGCGACGACGTAAGGCGGGAGATTGTTGCTGTGAGCTTGCCAGAACGCGGGCGCGTGAACAGTTTTGCAGTAAGCCGTTCCAATGATCCCGTGGTCGTACCGCCCGCTCAATCAGTGCCGCTAGTGGTTGCGGCCACGATACCAAGTCCTCAGCACCCAGGGCAGGCAGATATTCACATTGGTGCATTTGCCAAACCTTGGCCCGGTTCAGTCCGCATTGAAAGCGCAAT
Organism: uncultured Maritalea sp.; assembly: GCA_913055925.1. Lineage (GTDB taxonomy): Bacteria > Pseudomonadota > Alphaproteobacteria > Rhizobiales > Devosiaceae > Maritalea. The sequence goes on from CAJXLH010000278.1 coordinate 2,299, forward strand.
TGGTCAAACGACACTTGCGACGCCCAGTGAACTCGGTGTGCTTGTAACTGATTTGCCCTCTGCTGGAAGCACAGCTGCATGGGATCGCAGCGGTCAAATCGATATTCGTTTGTTCAATGGCCATTTATCTTCAGCATCCAGTGCGGATGTGTTGAATGGCGCGAACCGATTGCTTGTTCGGTCTCATGATGTAACTTGGGAAGAAGTGGGTTTTCAAAACGCTGCTCTTGTTGCGGTAAAGACCTATCGATTGACGGGGCTATTGCGCGGGCAAAATGGAACTGGATTCGCATCTGTTGGTGCGCCAACTGGTACAGCGGTTTTGCTCAAAAACCAAAACACTTGGACCACCCCGTCACCGATCGACGAACTTTCCTATTTCGTTGGGCATGAGGCTGCAAATACGCAAATGCCCATCCAGGGCATGGCCGAAGCTTTGTTGCCATTGAGCCCAGTGCATCTTAGTGCGCGAAAAGTCGAAGGCTCAACAGATATTCATCTCAGCTGGATCGCCAGAACGCACACCAGTGGTGATGAATGGGCATACGGCGACAATCAACTTGAGCCAGATATTGTCGGCTACTCAGTGCGAATTTTTGCAGGAGGCGCAACTGTTCGTCAGATCGAAGTTGCCGATACGTACCTCAATTACACGTCCGCAATGCAACTATCAGATTTCGGTGCTGTTGCTGACGGGTTCGAGTTCGAAGTTGCACAAATCTCAAGATCATTTGGACCGGGTCATTTTGCAAAGGGAGCATATTCTTGACGCAAACCGATAAACTAAATCTGCCGCTGATTGAGGCCAATCAGCTGCAAAAGCACATAACGCATAATGAGGCAGTTTTAGGTCTCGAGGCGCTAACGCAACTTTGTTTGCAAGACCTTGAGCAAAACACACCGCCTTTGTCGCCAACACTAGGAACGGCTTGGGGTGTTGGCGCTTCGCCTACGGATGTTTGGACAGATCACCCGGGCGAAATTGCGAGCTATGACCAATTTGGCTGGCGTTTCCATGACCCCACAGAGGGAATGATCGCGTGGGTCGCCTCACAGGAGAAGCTTTTCGTCTTTCGAACGGGGAGTTGGCAGGTGCTGGATCAGCAACCGACCGAACTACAAAATGCGAACATGGTAGGCGTTGCAACCAGCGCTGATGCTACGAACAAGCTCTCAGTAAAGTCGGATGCCATATTGTTTTCACATGCCGATGCGGGGACAGATGTTCGCTTGAAATTGAATAAACCGAGTGTCGGTGGTGTTGCGAGTTGCGTTTTCCAAACGGCATGGAGCGGCACTACTGAATTTGGTGCGATTGGCAATAACGATTTTTCCATCAAGACAAGCGCAAACGGTGCCGACTGGAATATCAACCTGGTGTGCGACGCCGCTTCTGGTCGCGTGAACATTCCAGTTGGTTTGGGTGAGCAAGCGATTGGCGTTGCGAACAAGATCAACCTGTTGCCTAGTTCTGGGCGCCTTGCGACTGAGAAAAGCGTTGGTGTGACAGGTTTTGTCCTGCCGACGGAGATTGCTGTGGCAAACGGTGCAACCATCACAAGTTTTGCCAAATTCGAAACAGATAGCATTGATTATGGCGGCGCTGCGCCGGCCAACAACGCTGATGTCAAACAGTT
>CAJXLH010000279.1 GCA_913055925.1 uncultured Maritalea sp.
TGGTGGCGCGAGATGGCTGCTATCCAGCGCCGGAAACAGCGGTCCATACTTTTTGCCACGCCGTGCCAAACAAATGGTACCAAATGGGCGTAACGCTTGCGGCTACTGATAGCCTTAATTGGCTCACAAAGATCACCGAACAAACGCCGCAAGAAGCCACCGAAGCGCTTGGCGAAACGCTTGCGGCCCCGAGTAAAGTTTACTTTCTCCCATATCTTTCAGGGGAGCGCACGCCGCATAATGACAGCGCTATCCGTGGCGTTTTCACGGGGCTCGATATTGCGCACAGCAGCGATGATCTCACCCACGGTGTGCTGCAAGGCGTCGCCTTTGCGCTGCGGGAAAGTTTGGACGCACTTCGGGAAACCGACGCCAATCCAGACCATTTATTGGCGATTGGTGGCGGCAGCAAATCTGCTTTTTGGGTGAAGATGTTGGCGACCGTTCTCAACGTCCCGCTGCATTTGCCCGAAAAAGGCGATTTTGGCGCAGCCCTTGGCGCAGCGCGCCTCGCAATTTGTGGCGCAACCGGCAGGTCGCCCGAAGAGGTGATGACGCCGCCAACGACAGAGCAGATTATCAACCCAGATCCAGAATTAGTGCCGCAATATGAGGCGGCCTACGAGCAATTCAAAAAGATTTATCCCGCAATAAGGCAAGTTTCATGAGCACAGGCTTTTTCAAAGATATCCAAAAAGCAAAATATGAAGGTACCTCTTCATCCAACCCTTTGAGCTTTCAACACTATGACAAAGACGAAGTGGTCATGGGCAAGCGCCTTGAAGATCACTTACGTTTTGCCGTAGCCTACTGGCACTCATTTGCTTGGCCAGGCGGCGATCCATTTGGCGGTCAAACCTTTGAGCGCCCGTGGTTCGGCGATACGATGGATTTGGCTAAACTCAAGGCCGATGTGGCTTTTGAGATGTTCGACATTTTGGATGCGCCATATTTCTGTTTCCACGATGCGGACGTCAGACCTGAAGGCGATAGCTTTGCCGAAAATACGCGCAATCTGGAAGAGATTGTCGACTATTTTGCTGAGAAGATGGAAACATCAAAAACCAAACTCCTATGGGGCACGGCGAACCTTTTCTCGCACCGTCGTTACATGTCAGGCGCGGCAACAAATCCTGATCCAGAAGTTTTCGCATTCGCAGCCGCAACGGTGAAAACCTGCATGGATGCAACCCATAAATTGGGCGGCGAAAACTATGTGCTATGGGGTGGTCGCGAAGGTTACGAAACGCTCCTTAACACCGACATGGGTCGCGAGCTCGACAATATGGGCCGCTTCTTGTCGATGGTGGTGGAGTATAAGCACAAAATCGGTTTCAAAGGCACCATTTTGGTGGAGCCAAAACCGCAAGAACCGTCAAAGCATCAATATGACTTTGACGCGGCAACTTGCTTTGGCTTCTTGCAAAAATACGGACTTGAAAACGAAGTGAAACTGAACCTCGAACAAGGCCACGCCATCCTTGCTGGCCATTCGTTTGAACATGAATTGGCCACCGCGGCAGCATTGGGTGTGCTCGGCTCAATCGACATGAACCGGAACGACTATCAATCGGGCTGGGATACAGACCAGTTCCCGAACTCTGTGCCTGAAGTGGCTTTGACCTATTACCACATTCTCAAAGATGGCGGCTTTACAACCGGTGGCACAAACTTTGATGCGAAATTGCGCCGTCAGTCTCTCGATCCGGTTGATCTGATCGCCGCTCATATTGGTGGCATGGATGTCTGCGCCCGCGGACTAAAAGCAGCTGCCGCAATGATTGAAGATGGTGGTCTCGAAGACGCGTTGAACGAACGCTATGCCGGATGGGATCAGCCATTTGGTGGTGATCTTTTGGGCTCAAACCTTGAAGATATTGCGAGCCAAGTCGCGCGTGAAGAGATTAATCCGGCGCCGAAATCGGGTCGTCAGGAAATCTTGGAAAACTACGTCAATCGCTTCGTTTAAGAAAAGGCAGCCCAATGCAATTCTTTATTGATACAGGCGAGATCGACGAGATCCGCCAATGGGCCGGTTCTGGGCTTTTGGATGGGGTGACCACTAACCCAAGCTTGGTGAAAAAGTCTGGGCGCGACATGTTGGAGCTAATCGCCGAAATCTGCTCCGTCACCGACACGCCGGTTTCGGCCGAAGTGGCCGCGCTCGACCATGAAACAATGCTGAAAGAAGCCGCTGTTTTGGCCGATATCGCGCCCAATATCGTGATTAAGCTACCGACCACCTTGGACGGATTGAAGACCTGCAACAGCTTGAGCCAGCAAAACATCAAAACAAACCTGACGCTTTGCTTTTCAGTCAATCAGGCATTGCTGGCTGCAAAAGCGGGGGCAACCTATATCTCGCCATTTGTCGGGCGGTTGGATGATATCAATCTCGACGGCATGGATCTTATTCGCGACATTCGTATTGTGTTCAACAACTACAATATGCGCGCCAAAATTCTTGCGGCGTCGATTCGTTCGGTAAACCATGTGAGTGAATCAGCGCTCGCGGGCGCAGATGTGGCGACGATTCCAACTAGCACATTCGAAAAACTGGTTGCGCATCCTCTGACAGACAAGGGCCTCGATGCGTTTGTTAAAGACTGGGCATCAACCGGGCAGACCATATTGAAGGGATAGACTTTGAGCGCGCTCAGACTAAGCATAGGTTTGCCAATACTCGGACTATTGCTTTCAACTGCAATGGCGTTGGATACGCCTACGTTTGAGCGCGCCATATTTCCTGATCACGATCCAAAAGAAGTCGCTCTTGGGCGGCTCCTTTTTTACGACCCTGTTTTGAGCGGCAATAAATCTGTTTCCTGCGCCACATGCCATCACTCGACATTGGGTACCTCAGACGGCCTCAGTTTGGGCCTTGGCGATGGTGCCAAGGGACTTGGCAAGGATCGCCTTACTGACCCGAACAATTTGCCGGAGCAGCGCGTGCCGAGAAACTCGCCAGCGCTGTTCAATCTCGGCGCACTGCAATTTGTGTCGCTATTCCACGATGGTCGCCTAGAAAAGGATGTTACTCGGCCATCTGGATTGCGCACGCCCTTAGAAGACGAAATGGTCGTTGGTTTTGATAATGTGTTGTCAGCACAAGCCATGTTCCCCGTATTGTCTCCAGACGAAATGGCCGGACACTATCTCGAAAACGATGTTTCACGGGCGGTCCGAATGGGCCTCATCACCGGCAAAGGCGGTGCATGGGATATTATTGCTGGGCGGGTCAAAGATATTGACGAATATGCGCAGCGTTTCGCCGAAATCGGCATAAAAGCCGACAATATCGGGTTCACAGATATCGCAAACGCCATTGGAGCATTCATCGCGGTTGAATGGCGCGCAGACGATAGCGCTTTTGATCGCTACATCTTTGAGGGAGAGCCGCTTCCCGCAGACGCCAAAGCTGGCATGGACATTTTCTACGGCAAGGCGAACTGCCAGTCTTGCCACGCTGGATTGTTCCAAACAGACCATGAATTCCATGCCATCGCCATGCCGCAAGTGGGGCCGGGCAAAGCAGCACGTTTCGAAAACCACGCCCGCGATACGGGGCGGATGCATGTGACGGGCAATTCAGATGACGCTTTTAAGTTCCGAACCCCGTCATTGCGCAATATCGACCAAACCGCGCCCTATGGGCATTCGGGTGCCTATAAGACGTTGGAAGAAGTCATTCGTCACCACCTTAATCCAGTTGAGAGCTTGCGCGCCTACAACAGGGATATCGATCTGCCCAATTTAGAGGGCGCAAATGATTGGCGCATATTGGATGACAAAGCCGAAGTCGAAGCCATTGCAGCAGCAAACGAACTGGCACCAAGCCAGTTGAGCGATATCGAAATCGACCAAATTATTGCTTTCTTGAAAGCCCTTACTGATCCAGTTGCCGCCAAAGGTCGTCTCGGCGCACCAGAAAGC
>CAJXLH010000280.1 GCA_913055925.1 uncultured Maritalea sp.
TCTGTGCCTTGTGTTGCGAGCAGGGCAAACAGGATGTTTGCCGGTGTTGTGAGCAACAATAAATAAAGCGTGATCGTATCGGCTTCTTCGGTTTTCGTCAGCTCTTTGGTGAACAAGGATGTCACCGCCCAGAAAAAGGCAGCGCCAACAGGGAACAGCGAATTGTAAGTGAACCCTTCCGCCCATGGTTCTAGGATGATCATGCCACCAATAAAGCCGACAATTGTCGCCAGCCAGCGCGCTGGGCCAACCTTCTCGCCCAATACAAGAGCAGCGCCTGTGGTAACAAAGAAGGTCGATGTCATGATGAGCGCAATTGCTTGCCAAATCGGTACGCCTTGAGCCAAACCATAGACCCAAAGTTGCACTCCGATTGAAGCGGCGACAACGCGCAGGATATGGGTGACGGGACGTGACGTTTTAAGCGCGCCAGAGCCCAATTTAATCACCAATGGCAGCATGATCAAAAAGGCGATCAAATATTGCCAAAATGTCGATGCCGTTGAAGCGGTGCCGTGGGTGAAGGTTGCGAGTTGTGTAAGGGAGTTGATGGCAGCAAATGCAATGCCTGCACCCACCATATAAAGTCCAGCCACAATGGCAGGGCTTTTGATGTGTAGACCTTGGTTTAGATTAGCGGTCTGATTCATTTCTTGTTCCTTTCGAACCAAATGAACCAGGGCGTGATCAGGGAAAAATAGATGCCAACGCGAGCACCCAATTGTCGCGTCAAGTGACAAGGGTGGCGTTAGCCTATTCTCGCCCTTCTCTTTCATCCGGACTATGACCGTCGGCTCTGGAGTTGCACCAGATCTGCTTGACCCTCAGTCCAAAGTTTGAACCAAGGCGCTCGCGGGCTTCTTGAATTTTCAAGTTACCGCCGGTGGGGAATTTCGCCCCGCCCTGAGAAGGTTTAACTGCTGAACGATTTCAACAGCGACGAGGCTTTTAGCATGCTAGCGCCCTCGCAAGCAATACAAAGCATGGGAAAACCATTTTGCAGCAACACACAATGCTTGACTTTTGTTCCCTCAATTCGCGAACTAAGCAGGAAATATTTTGGTTTGTTTTTTAAGGATGTTTATTGTGAAGGGCTTTGCAATTTTTTATGCCGCAATGTGGCGGATTTTTAACAATTTCGATGTGGCGTTTCGAGTATCAATCGCTTGGATTGCGATCTGCGCATTGTTCGGCGGCGCGTTGTTTGCGATGATCATTTACGGCTCCGCCGCGATGTTGGCATTGTGGCTGCTATTACCGTTCTTTGTTGTTTTGTTTATCGGTTTGTCGATTATCGCGATTGGCTGGCACCGTTTTTGTATCTTTGGTGAAAAGCCGGTTGGATTTTACACCTGGCCGCAAATGGGGCTTTTGTGGGAGTATGTGAAGGCGGCAATCATCACAATCTTGTGGGCGATTTTACTCTCAATACCGTTCATTTTTATCCTAATGCCATTGATCGGGATTTCACTGGTGGTCGTTGAGAACAATGCCATCTTTGCAATTTTGGTGGCGTTTGCTGCGAATGTGGTGCTTGGCGCCATCATTGCAGGGATCTCGCTATATCTGCCCGCGGCGGCTGTTGGACGGCCGATCACGTTTTCGGAAATCCGCGATGTGATATTGGGGCAATTTTCAGTGTTGTTGACCTTGAGTTTTGCATTGTTCTACCTTCAGTTCGGGTCTGAGCTGTTGTTCGAAAATGCTGGACTGGCGCGCATGCCTATTGGGCTGCACCTTGATGTTGTCGCCATTATCATTGTCCAAATCCTTGTTGGCTGGTTCCTGTTCATGCTTTCGATTGGCTATATCTCTGAACTTTACCGCACTTATTTCGTTGATGATGACGCAAACGAGGACGTTGCTGCGTCGCCGCAGCCAGGACAGTAGTTTTCTTTCTACTATAAATTCATTTGTGCTAGATCGAGGTAACTCGATCTAGCGGTGTGAAATGAAACAGCATGATGTAATAATTATTGGTGCGGGCGCTGCGGGCATGATGTGCGCGGCAGAAGCAGCCAAACGCGGGCGCGACGTTCTGCTTGTTGATCATGCCAAAAAGCCAGGTGATAAGATCCGCATTTCTGGCGGTGGGCGCTGTAACTTCACCAACATCAACACGAGCTACAAACAGTTTTTGAGCGAGAACCCGCGCTTTTCAATTTCGCCATTGAAGCGGTTTTCGCAACATGACTTTATAGAACGTGTAGAGGCGCGCGGCATTGCCTTTCATGAAAAAACGCTGGGTCAGCTCTTTTGCGATGAAAGTGCGCAGCAAATCATCGACATGTTGGTTGATGACATGCGGGACGCTGGTGTGGTGGTGAAGCTTGGTGTTGAAGTTAGTCATTTGGCGAAAATGGCGCCTACGGATCATGAAGCGGAGTTTCATCTCGTTATTGACGGCGAGCATTATGCGGCCAATAAAGTGGTGATCGCCACCGGCGGTAAATCGATCCCGAAAATGGGCGCAACCGGGTTTGGTTATGACGTGGCCAAGCATTTTGGGGTGCGCGTAGTTGATACGCGACCGGCGTTGGTGCCGCTGACCTTCGACCCTTCAATCTTGTCAGAAATGAAAGAGCTTTCAGGCGTTTCTGTGAATGATGCCGTGGTTAGCCACGGCAAAACTAAGTTTTCCGAAGCGATGTTGTTTACGCACCGCGGTTTGAGCGGTCCTTCAATTTTGCAAATTTCATCCTTCTGGCGCGAAGGCGATCAAGTTGCGATCGCGATGTTGCCTGAATTTGATGTATTGGAGGAGCTTAAAGGCGCTCGCCAAGTCAGCGGCAAGTCGGAAATTCAAACAATTCTTGCGCAATGGTTGCCGAAGAAGCTTGTGGCATTTGTTCTGAAACAGGCACGTGTTTCAGGTCGATTAGCTGACCTAAGCGACAAAAAGCTTCTGCTTGTGTCGGATCAAATAAATGATTGGCGCATCAAACCGACAGGATCTGAAGGATACCGCACGGCAGAGGTTACGCTTGGGGGAGTGGCAACTAACGAATTGGAAAATAAGACCATGGAAGCCAAGTCAGTGCCCGGGCTCTATTTTATTGGCGAAGTTGTCGACATGACCGGTTGGTTGGGCGGCTATAATTTCCAGTGGGCGTGGTCTTCCGGTTGGGTGGCCGGGCAATCGGTTTAGAAGTTTACATGCCCTAACTTATCTGGGTTTCTAACAATATAGATCTCAGAAATCTGTCCTTCTTCGGTCCAGCTGATGAACCAGGTTTGCACCGAGCCATCTGCTTCGCGCACGATCAGGCCTGGATGGCCATTGATGAGTGTGAGTTTGAGGTCGTCAGGCGAAGGTAAGCCTTCCTTTTTCATCAAGCCAACGAAGAATTTGCTGATCTTTACGCGACCAATGATTGGGTTGCGTGCAGCGGATTTTTTGCCACCGCCATCGGTGACCAGTTTAGCGTCTGCTGCCAATTGATTGACGAAATCCAATACATCTCCGGTTTGCACTGTGCGAAAGAATTTTTGCACAAGTGGGTCATCGATTTTCTTTGCTGGTAGATGGTTTTCCTGTTCTGTGCGCACTTTGGAGCGGGCACGGGACGCGAGTTGGCGACAAGCGGCAGATGATTTTTCGAGGTTGAGCGAAATCTCATCGAACGACAGATCGAACACATCATGCATTAAGAAAGCTGCGCGTTCTGTGGGGTTGAGTTTTTCCAGCGTCAGAAAAAGCGCAAATGACAAATCATCCGCAAGTTCCAATGCACTGTCGGGTGAAACATTGTCATTGGCGATTTCATCGCCGACCAGCGGCTCGGGCAACCAAGTGCCAAAATAGGCTTCTCTTTTCTTTTTTGCCGATCGGAGATGATCGACGCAGAGCCGCGAAATGATGGTCGTCAAAAAGGCTTGTGGGTTTTCAATGTCGATGAGGGCGGCCTTTTCCCATCGTAGCCAACCTTCT
>CAJXLH010000281.1 GCA_913055925.1 uncultured Maritalea sp.
TTATGAAATCGCCCGGGGTTTTGAAAGAGCCTAAGAATGACAGATAGTGTGAAATGTATCTCACCCATTGATGGGTCGCTTTATGCTGAGCGCCCGACGCTGGACGAAGCCGCGGCAAAGGCCGCTGTTGCGCGCGCAAGCGATGCGCAAAAGGCATGGGCTGCACGCCCGATGTCGGAGCGGATTGAGCTTGTAAGGACGGGCGTTGCGAAAGTCGGCGAGATGAACGATCAGATCGTTGAAGAACTTGCCTGGCAAATGGGCCGTCCGGTGCGCTATGGCGGAGAATTTGGCGGCTTCAACGAACGCGCGTCCTATATGGCGCAGATCGCGGAAGAAGCACTTGCGCCAATTGAGTTCGAGGACAGCGGCGAATTCACGCGCTACATCAAACGGGAACCCCATGGTGTCGTGTTGGTCGTTGCGCCTTGGAATTATCCGTTCATGACGGCGATTAACACCGTGGCGCCTGCGTTGATTGCGGGCAACTCGGTTATGCTCAAGCACGCCTCGCAGACTTTGCTTGTGGGCGAATGCATGGCAGAAGCTTTCCATGCAGCGGGGATCCCTGAAGACGTGTTTCAAAATGTCTTTTTGGGCCACGATACAACGTCAGCACTCATTGCGGCTGGATCTTTTGGGTTTGTGAATTTCACTGGTTCAGTTGGCGGTGGCCAGGCGATGGAACGCGCGGCGGCAGGCACGTTTACAGGTGTCGGCACTGAACTTGGTGGCAAAGACCCGGGTTACGTGATGGACGATGCCGATGTTGATGCAGCGGTTGAAACGCTTATCGATGGCGCGATGTTTAATTCTGGGCAGTGCTGTTGCGGCATCGAACGGATTTACGTGGCAGAGAGCCTTTTTGACGAGTTTGTCGAAAAAGCCGTGAAGATTGTGTCTGGCTACAAGCTGGGTAATCCGCTCGAACAGGAAACAACAATTGGTCCTATGGCCCATGTGCGTTTTGCTGAAGAAGTGCGGGCGCAAACTCACGAAGCAATTGCAGCGGGCGCGAAGCCTTTGATCGATCCAGCTTTGTTTCCTGAAGATGATGGTGGCGCCTATTTGATGCCCCAAATCTTGGTGGATGTGGACCATTCGATGCGGGTGATGCGCGACGAGAGCTTTGGCCCGGTCGTTGGCATTATGAAAGTCAAAGATGATGACGAAGGGATCAAGCTCATGAACGATAGCGAGTTTGGGCTAACGGCATCGCTTTGGACTAACGACATTGAGCGCGCACAGCGCGTGGGCGACCAAATCGAAACGGGCACTGTGTTCATGAACCGTTGCGATTATCTCGATCCAGCATTGTGTTGGACAGGTTGCAAAAATACAGGGAAGGGCGGTGGCCTATCGGTGATTGGCTATCACAATTTGACCCGTCCAAAATCTTATCATTTGAAGAAGGCGTAACAGCGATGTTGTTGCAAGGTAACTGGAATTATCCAACACCCATTCGTTTTGGCGCAGGCCGTATTTCTGAGTTGGCTGATGCTTGTTCGAGTGTTGGCATGAAAAAGCCGCTCTTGGTGACTGACAAAGGCCTTGCGGGCCTACCCATCACCAGTGACACGCTTGATTTGATGGAGCAAGCGGGTCTTGGTCGCGCATTGTTTTCAGATGTTGATCCTAACCCAAGTGAAATCAATGCCGAAGCCGGCTTGAAGCAATATCGCGAAGGCGGCCATGACGGTGTGATTGCATTTGGCGGTGGTTCAGCCCTTGATCTAGGCAAAGTCATAGCTTTCATGTCAGGGCAAACGCGCCCGATCTGGGATTTTGAAGATATTGGCGACTGGTGGACGCGTGCTGATGTGAACGGTATCGCGCCAATCGTTGCAGTACCGACAACAGCCGGAACCGGATCCGAAGTTGGTCGGGCGTCAATCATCACGAATTCCGTGACCCACGAGAAAAAAATTATCTTCCATCCGAAGATCTTGCCGTCTGTGGTGATCTGCGACCCTGAGTTGACAACAGGCATGCCGCCATTCATCACGGCGGGTACAGGCATGGATGCTTTCGCGCACTGCCTAGAAGCCTTTTGTTCGCCACACTATCACCCGATGAGCCAAGGTATCGCGCTTGAGGGTATGCGCTTGGTGAAAGAATATCTTCCACGCGCCTACGACGATGGCAACGATATTGAAGCGCGTGCGCATATGATGTCTGCGGCAGCAATGGGTGCCACTGCGTTCCAAAAAGGGCTTGGCGCCATTCACGCGCTATCACACCCAATCGGAGCGGTGCACAACACGCACCACGGCACGACCAATGCGGTGGTTATGCAGCCATGCCTAAACTTTAACCGTCCAGCGGTGGAAGATCGGTTGAAAACGGCTGCTGACTATCTCGGTATTTCTGGCGGCTATGAGGGTTTTTATGCCTATGTGGGCGAGTTGAATGATCGTTTGGGCATCCCGAAAAACCTAACCGAGCTTGGCGTTAAAGACCCTGATCTTGACGCGCTCACAAAGTCGGCGCTGCAAGACCCAAGCACTGGTGGCAATCCGGTTGAGATGACCTACGAGAACACCTTAGAGCTCTTTAAAGCTTGTTTCTAAAACATCCCTAGTCGTTTGTAGCGACAAACTTAAAGCCGGCCAGTTTGGTCGGCTTTTTTTGTTAGTCATTGTTCTTTTTCTGGAACAGCAACGACATCAAGCCAAGCAGCGCGCTCACAACAATGAGCAATAGCGACACAGCGTTTAGCACTGGGGTTGAGCCCTGTTTCAAACGGTCAAACATGGTGATCGTGAGTGGTGCGTCTGAACCGACCAGCATCAATGTGGTGTTGAAGTTTTCGAAGCTCATCAGTACGGCCACCACTGCGGCGCCCGCGATCGCTGGCATCAAAAACGGCAACGTAATTTGACGCACCGCACCCCAGCGACTGGCGCCAAGGTTAAGAGCGGCCTCTTCCAAAGATCGGTCGAATTTTTCAAGACGCGCGGAGATCACCAGCGTCGCAAAAGTTGCAATAAAACTAAATTGCCCAAGGATCACCAAAGGTAAACCCGGTCGCAATCCGTCAAACCACATGCCTGTCGCGTCTTCGAGGTTGTTCGCAACTGTGTTGGAGAACACCAAAATCGAAATGCCCAAAATGATCCCGGGGATGATGAGCGGCAGCAACATCAAAATGTACAAAAACTCTTTGTATTTGAAGTTGTAGCGCACAAACAGAAAGGCGTTCGACGTGCCAACGGCAACTGACAATGCGGATACCCAAAAGGCGACAAACAGTGAAGTGCCAATTGAACGGATGATCGGGCGCTCATTGAAAACGCCGATATATGGCGCTTCGGTGCCAAAGAACCATGCCCAGGTGAAGCCGTCCCAAGGTAGGGAAGGGAACACACTATCATTAAACGCAAATGCGCAAACAACAGCTAGGGGCAAAGCCAGATAGATGAAGAACAGCGCGACATATGCGCGGTAAGTCCACGTGAACAGTTTTGGCTGAGGGATTGTTGCAATCATGCTTATCTCCCAACCGTATCTGTTAGCGTTTGGCGAGATAGTTTTAGGCCTAGCCAGACAATTGTTGAGGAGAGGATCAGCAGCAGGAAGCCAAACGCAGATCCCAGTTCCCAATTGAAACGGGTGATAAACTGATCATAGATCAGTCCCGTGAACCATAAGCTGTCTTTGCCGCCTAAAAGGATGGGCGTGAGATAGTTGCCGAGCGAAAGCATAAACACCACGATGCAGCCAGAAACGATACCTGGCATGGCGTGTGGGATGACAATTTCCTTGAGGATGGTGAGCCCATTGCCGCCGAGGTCGTATCCCGCTTCAATTAAGCTGTCGTCGAGACTGTCGAGGGTTGTGACAAGCGGTACGACCATAAACAGCATTGACGTATAGACGAGCCCGATCATGATCGCTGCGTCATTATAAAGGAATTCAACC
>CAJXLH010000282.1 GCA_913055925.1 uncultured Maritalea sp.
CCCTTGAAGGGATCAATGTCGCTTTCAAGCTCGTGGCGATATTCGGAGTTCGCCATCACAACACCAGCAAGGAAGGTGCCCAAAGCTGGCGACAGGCCAACTATGGTCATCAACAACGCGATACCCACCACCATCATGAGCGCCGTAGCGATCAAAAGCTCACGCAGTTTCGCGCGCGCCACATAGCGAAAGATTGGGTTGGTCAACAAAATGCCGCCGACAATGACCACCGCTATTGCGCCAGCGGTCACCAATGCAGCTTGCCAACCTTCAAGGCCCGCAACAATGTTGAGGCTTTCGGCGTGGCCGCCACCATCACCATGTGCCGCCGCGTCGCCATGTCCGGCCGTGCCATGTCCATCGTCTGAGTGATCCGATGAGACCGCGCCCGGCACCGCAAGCAAAGGCAGCAGCGCGAGCATGGGGATTACCGCAATATCTTGGAACAAAAGGGTGGAGAAGCTCGCCTGTCCACCATCACTGCGCAACAAGCCTTTTTCGTTCAAGGTTTGGTTGACGATGGCCGTCGACGACAAAGCAAAGACCAAACCGATGGCAATGGCCGATTGCCAAACAACGCCCAGCATGATCGCGATGGCAGCGATTGCAATCGCTGTGAGGCCAACTTGCGCCCCACCCAGCACAAAGATTTTGCTGCGCATTTCCCAAAGGCTTTTGGGGGTCATTTCCAAGCCAACGATGAACAACATCATCACCACACCAAATTCAGCGAAATGTTGCAGCGAGGTTATGTCCACGTGAAATTGGGTGAGTACAGGACCAACGGCAATGCCGGCGATAAGATAGCCAAGCACAGAGCCCAAGCCCAATCGCGTGGCGAGCGGCACAAAAACTGCCCCCGATAAGAACAAAATAAATGCCGTAAGCATGAAATCAGTTGTCACAATTTCCCCCATCAAAACGCGTGTTGTCCGAAAGTGATCAATTTTTGTTAAAAGGTCAATTTTTCACCGCAATGGACAGGCAATTGCCTGTCGCGCAATTGACCACGGCGAAAGCTTTGAAAAGCTTTGCGTTGACTGGTGTTGCACATTGTTTATGGTTGCCAAAAAAAATCGTGGGAAACGCATGCGATCATTTCTTCGCTTATCTTTTGTAACGCTCTTTTTCTGGTTGAGCGCAACGGTGAGTTTTGCCTTGCCGCAATTGCTGATCGATATGGATAGCGGCGAAGTATTGTTTGAAGAAGATGCGGGGCAACCATGGCACCCTGCATCGCTCACCAAATTGATGACCGCTTACGTGGCGTTTGAAGCTGTTGCGTCGGGCCAAGTGGATTTGGACACACCGGTAATCATGTCGCAAAACGCGCTGAAAGAGCCGCCAAGCAAGATGGGCTTTCCTATTGGCACAGCAATAACGCTTGAAGATGCGCTTTATATGCTGATCGTGAAATCTGCGAATGATGTGGCGGTGGCGATTGCCGAGAAAATTGGTGGCAGTGAAGAGAAGTTTGTCGCCTTGATGAATGCACACGCGCGCAATTTGGGGCTTACGAATACGGTTTTTACAAACCCCAACGGTCTACATGATCCAGCGATGGTGACGAGCGCGCGCGATATGGCGATATTGGCGGTGGTGATCCGAAATCGCTATCCTCAATATGATGGGATTTTCAACACCAGAACGATTGAGTTTGGTCGTTCGAAGTTGGCCTCTTACAACATTTTGCTGACCAGGTTTCGCGGCACCACAGGCATGAAAACGGGTTATGTGTGCGCCTCTGGTCTGAACATAGTTGCGACGGCAACCCGCAATGGGCGCAATCTGATGGCGGTTGTGATGGGTGCAAGTTCAGCTCGTGAGCGGGGCGAGTTGACCGCGCTATTGTTGGAGCGCGGCTTTGGCAATCGATATGCTGGCACTGGCCGTTCGGTAACCCGTGTCGCCAATCTTGTGGGCATGCCCACTAATATGCGCCCCAAAATCTGTGGCAAGGAAGCCAAACAATATGTGGCCAACCGGAAAGTAATATTCCCATTTGGCCTCGAGGGTGAAATAACTTATTTGAGTGATGACATTGCGCCGAAACGCGTGCGGGTAAACACACTCGGTAAGCTCGTGAACGTGGCGTTGCCGCGTGCGCGACCTAGCTATATGCCAAAACCGCTTGATGTGGCATTGCCGCGTCCAAGGCCGCTTTATTTGCGGCCTTAGAGTGCAGCACTACAAATATTGACGTTCAAGTTCGATGAGCTTTTGCTTGCGCCAAAGCCCGCCGCCATATCCGGTGAGTTGACCATCTGCGCCGATAACGCGGTGACAGGGGATGATGATGGCGATTTGGTTTGTACCATTGGCGCGCGCAACCGCTCGCGTGGCGGTTGGTGCACCGATATCTTTGGCCAGTTGCGAATAGCTTTTTGTGCGACCTGCGCGGATAGATCTGAGCGCCGTCCACACTTCTTTGGTGAAGGGCGTGCCGTGCATCACAAGCGGCACATCGAACTGATCAGAGTGTCCTTCAAAAAAGCGTTCAAGCTCTTTGGCGGTTTGCTCGATCACCGCGTTTCTGCCAATCCCAATTTGGCCTTTGACGGTTTTACTCAACCGCTTAAGCTCGTTTGGCAGCGCCTTTCGGTCGGCAAATTCTAAAAGGTGCAATGCGTGATCGTCCGCAATGGCGACCATGTCGCCCAAGGGCGTGTCGATCCAAGAGGCGCGCAGCATCGCGTCTTGCTTTAGCTCTTTTGGGGCGACGCCCAACAGTTTAGCAAAAGCGGTGCGAAATGCGCTCGGGGAATCGTAGCCCGCATCGAGCTGTGCTTCGATCACTTTGCCGCCATCTGCAAGGGTGGTGAACCCTTCGCGCAGGCGTAAATTGCGCGCCATTTCCAAAAAAGTCATGCCAAATTGGCGTTTGAATGCGCGGCGAACAGTGGAGGGGTCGAACCCAAAGCGCACCACATCATCTTCGCGCCATCGGCGTTGCGGGTCGGTTTCAAGCGCTTTGACCAAGGTCTGCACGATCGGGTCACCGTCGGCTTCAGGTGCCATCGGTTTGCATCTTTTGCAGGGTCGAAAACCTGCCTCCATCGCGTCGGCTACGGTTGCGTGAAAGCTGCAATTTTCGCGTTTTGGTTTGCGGGCCGGACAGGTGAGCCGACAAAAGATACCGGTTGAAGCAACCCCCACATAAACCCGTCCGTCATAAGTCGGGTCGCGGTCCAAAAGGGCTTGGTATAATTGATCGTCGTTGGGCAGTTGAAAAAGCATGGTCGCACTTTAGCGACAGAAATCACATCTGTCCGCCTGAAAACGGGCGTTTATTTGTCAGCCCTTTTCAATCTCAAATTGCCAGACATTGTCGGCTTGGTCTTGCTTGAGCAATTTATGCCCCGCCTTGTTGCACATATTTGGAATATCAATGGCGGCCAGCGGGTCGCTTGCCAAAAGAACAAGTGTGTCACCACTTGCCATTTCGCTCAGTGCTTTTTCAGCTTTGATGACGGGTAGCGGGCAATTGAGCCCAATCGTATCAACGGTGTGCATTATGGGCTGACCAGCAGAACCCAATGGGTGCCAAAACTTGTGTTTGGCGCATACATGACCGCAAGGCCCGCACGTTTCGCGTTGGTTTGGGCCAATGTCTTGGCATCACGCGGTGAACCGCGCCAACCCGAAAATGTATCGGCAAAGTTTGAATAGCCCGCGCTAAACAAAGGAGAGGCTTGCGAGTTGGAGGCCACCAACGCGGTGGCGCCATTGTTGTTGGCGTCTTTCGCATATTGGTTTGCGGCTTTGAGCGCGAGCGAAGATAATTCAGGATCAAGGGTGAGCGTAGGCAATCCGTTGGCAGAACGATATTG
>CAJXLH010000283.1 GCA_913055925.1 uncultured Maritalea sp.
ATTTTGGGCCGTACTTGGCGTGATCATCGGCGGACGGCTGGGCTATGTGTTGTTCTACGACATTCTCTTGAGTGTTGGTCTTAACGGTGCTGATGGCCTTGATGCAATTTATGCCGGTAGCTTTTTCTTGCAGGAACCGTTGGCGATCCCGCAAATTTGGCAAGGTGGCATGTCGTTTCATGGCGGGCTGTTTGGCCTGGTCGTTGCGCTATACTTTTATATCCGACACATTGGCGGCTCCGTGTTGTCGGGACTGGACTTAATGGCCCTGATCAGCCCAATCGGACTGTTATTTGGCCGCATTGCAAATTTCATCAATGGCGAACTTTATGGCCGTGTGACGGATATGCCTTGGGGCGTTGTCTTCCCAATGGGTGGACCTGACCCACGGCATCCAAGCCAGCTTTATGAAGGTCTCCTTGAGGGACTTTTGCTCTTCATCATTCTAAGGATCATCAGCCATAATTTTGCGGGCTTGCGTAAACCCGGCCTCGCGGCAGGTGTATTTGGCATCGGCTATGCATTGTCTCGCATTGTCGTCGAAACGGTGCGGGAACCAGACGCCCATATCGGCTTGCTGCCTTTTGGTCTGACGATGGGGATGATCTTATCCATTCCAATCGCGTTGGGCGGCGTCGTTCTTATCTGGAATGCTTTCCGTAAAAAGCCAAAGGCACGCGCAGTATGACCGATGCAAGTGTAAGCCTTTCAGAGCATATCAATTTGCACATCAAGGCCAATGGCCCGATGTCTTTATCGACTTATATGCGCCTTGCGCTAACGCACCCAACACAAGGCTATTACAGAAAAGCTGACCCGCTAGGCACACACGGGGATTTCATCACCGCGCCAGAGATTAGCCAAATGTTCGGCGAAATGCTCGGCATATGGATTGTCCAGACTTGGCAACAGCTTGGTGCACCCAAAAACTTCAACATTGTCGAACTTGGCCCCGGGCGCGGCACATTGATGTCTGATGCCTTGCGTATTTTGGCGCAAGTATCAGAAATTCAAAACTGTTTTGATGTTCGGTTGATTGAAACCAACCCAACCCTGATTGAGAAGCAGAAACTGGCGCTCAAAGACGCACCCGTTTTTTGGCACAGCGAGATTGAAGAACTATCAGCGCTTGATGGACCGTTTCTGATCCTCGCGAACGAGTTTTTTGATGCGCTGCCGATCAAGCAGTTTCAGAAAGCCAAAGGCAAATGGCACGAACGCATGGTTGGTCTTTATAAAGAACAGCGTGTTTGGGGGCTGTCGCCTTCGCCACTGCCCGAGGACGCATTTCCCGCTTCCATTCGTGATGCGGAAGACAATGCCATTTGGGAAAGCAGCTTTGCCAGCCAACAGGTTGCCAAAGAAATTGGTGAACTTCTCAACGCCAAAGGCGGCGCCATGCTGGCGATTGACTATGGCTATGGGAAAACCCAAACCGGTGAAACTTTGCAAGCATTGAAATCGCACAAACATGTTGATGCCTTGGCTGAGCCAGGCGATGCGGACATTACCGCCCATGTGGATTTTGAAGCATTGACCAAGGCGACTAAAACCAGCATTGGCAAACTGATGACGCAAGGGGATTTTCTGCGCGCGATGGGCATTCAACAACGCGCCCACGCCTTGGCGAGCGCAACACCTGCAGCAGCGCAAAAAATAGCAACCGACCTTGCTCGCCTTGTTGATGCTGAACAGATGGGCGACTTGTTTAAAGTCAGTTGTTGTTATGCAGGCAATGTTGTGCCCTACCCGTTTGAGGCACAAAATGGCTAAGTTTTTTAATGCTCTAACTCTCGAGCTGCCCGGTATTCAGCACGGATTTTTCGAACGAAATGGCGGCGTGTCCGATCCGCCATTTGACACGCTGAACGTTTCCGTCGCGGTCGGCGACCGAAAAGAAGCGGTTAATCGCAATCTCGACCTAACCGCCAGCGCGATAGGCGCCAAGCCGGAAAATCTGTGCCTCGTGAAACAAACACATTCCGTGGATGTGCTCGATATGTCGACGGCACCGGATCGAGACAATCGACCAGAAGCCGATGGCATGGTCACAGCAACCACGGGCCTTGCGCTGGGCATTTTGACTGCAGATTGTGGACCCGTATTATTTGCAGATCCCAGAAACCACGTAATCGGCGCCTGCCACGCCGGTTGGAAGGGTGCCGTTGGCGGCATAGTGGGCAATACGATTGAGAAAATGCTTAAACTCGGCGGCGAACGACAACACATCGTTGCGGCGCTCGGGCCATGCATTCATGTTGAGAATTATGAGGTTGGCGATCAGTTTAAAGCAGACGTCACGGACAAGTTTCCACAAACCGTAGATCACTTCAAAACGCCCAACGGTGCAAGTGCGCCGCATTTCGATTTGCCCCAATGCATTATGCAGCAGCTCGAATCGGCCAATATTGCTGACGCTTTTTTGATGCCGCGCTGCACATACGCGGCACCAGAGAAGTTCTTCTCTCACCGCTATGCGACGCACCAAAAAGCCAAAACAGGCCGACAAATTTCGGTGATTGCGCTTTTGTAGGTAGAATCTGCGAAGATTCTTCACAATAGACTTTTGAATCGGTTGAACCACAACCACGCCCAGTATAACAAGCTGATGACAGATGGGGGACATCTGGCGGTTCCCCACACCCAAGGGCATCAAAGGGCGCGCGACAAATGAAACTGGTGACTGGCAATTCCAATCCGCAATTGGCCAAAGCAGTAGCTAAATATCTCAACACTCCACTTGCAGATTGCGAAGTAAAGAAGTTCGCCGACAAAGAAATCTTTGTCGAAATCAACGAAAACGTTCGCGGTGAAGACGTTTTTGTGCTGCAGTCAACTTCTTACCCAGCAAACGACAATCTGATGGAACTGCTGATCATCATCGACGCGTTGCGTCGTTCTTCAGCCCGTCGGATCACTGCTGTATTGCCATATTTCGGCTACGCGCGTCAGGATCGCAAATCTGCGCCGCGCACACCGATTTCTGCAAAGTTGGTGGCGAACCTCATCACTGAGGCAGGTGCCAACCGCGTGCTTAACCTTGATCTGCACGCCAACCAAATCCAAGGCTTCTTTGACATTCCAACAGACAACCTCACATCAGCACCCGTGATGGTTCGCGACATCAAAGAGCACTACGACACCTCAAATACGATGATCGTTTCACCGGATGTTGGTGGCGTTGTGCGGGCTAGGAACGTTGCACGCCGCATTGGCGCACCATTGTCGATTGTTGATAAGCGTCGCCCAAAAGCTGGCGTGTCAGAAGTGATGAACATCATTGGTGATGTTGAAGGTCAATCATGTATCTTGATCGATGACATCGTGGATAGCGGCGGCACTTTGTGCAACGCAGCAGAAGCATTGCTAGATCAGGGCGCTAAGGAAGTTTCAGCCTACATCACGCACGGCGTTCTTTCTGGCACTGCATGTGAGCGTGTCGGCAACTCAAAGCTCAAAGAGCTCGTGATTTCAGACAGTATTGTTGAAACTGAAATGGAACGCGACACAGCGAACATTCGTCGCTTTTCAATCGCGCCGCTTATGGGCGAAGCCATCGCGCGTACGGCAGCGGAACAATCCGTTTCAAGTCTTTTTGACTAGGCTTCAGCCTTCAACGGACAAATCATGTGGCGGTCGCAATTTTGCGGCCGTTTTTTTGTTTAACCAGTGCTGTGTTGCAATGCATTTTCCCCATTGTCATATGCGCCAAGAACCATTATACACCGGGGCTTGAAACGCTGCGTGCACCCCTGGAGGACGTCAGCGTGCGGATAGGCGATGGGCGTCTGTTTGCATCAACATATTTGGAGATTTCCAAT
>CAJXLH010000284.1 GCA_913055925.1 uncultured Maritalea sp.
GCCATATCAAGTTGTGCTCTTTGACGAAGTTGAAAAAGCACATCCGGATGTTTTCAATGTCCTTTTGCAAGTGCTCGATGATGGCCGTTTGACCGATGGGCAGGGCCGGACTGTTGATTTCCGCAATACCCTGATCATCATGACATCGAACCTAGGCGCCGAACATCTTGTGGAGCAAAAAGAAGGCGAATCGGTTGAACTGGTGCGCGGTAAGGTGCTCGACGCCGTGCGTGCGAGTTTCCGCCCTGAGTTCTTGAACCGGATTGACGAGATTTTGCTGTTCCACCGTCTCGCACGGTCCGACATGGGCGCAATTGTCGATATTCAGCTTAACTCTTTGCGCAAGCTTTTGGCCGAACGCGACATTCAACTTGAGCTTGATGATGCAGCTCGCGAATGGTTGGCCAATGAAGGGTATGACCCCGCCTATGGTGCACGCCCATTGAAACGGGTGATCCAGCGGGCGCTGCAAGACCAGTTGGCGGAAAAAGTTTTGGCCGGTGAAATTGCTGATGGGCAAACAGTGGATGTTTCCGCTGAACCAACAGGCTTAATCATCAATCAATCCGAAGCTTTAGACGAAGCCGCTCAATAACAATTAAACTTCTCAACGATCAGCATGTGCTCGGGACCCGAAAGGATCTCGGGCACATGTTGGTTTTAGAAAGACTACTTTTCCAGTTTGGCCACTTCGACCTCAATAAAGCCCGGCAAATAGTTTGGCGTGCAGCCGCGTACTTTGGGTTCGTCTTCGTAAAGACCAACTTTTTCACCCAAGGCAACAAGTTCGCTGCGATATTGCGGGTCGTGGACGCCAATCCAACCGGCGGTGAAATTGATCGCCCATTGTACTTCTGGTGATTCTTTTTCCAAATTGGCTTTGATCTCTGAAACAAGATGGGGCGTATTTTCGGGTGATTTTTGCCCTGTCCAACGTAGACGTGCTTGGTGGTACCAATAAAGCCGCCGAAGCGTTGGCAGTTTGTGGTTTGCCCAACTTTCCAATAGGGCAATGGTCTTTTTTGACTTCATCAATTGGTTGGCCATGAACCATTCTGACAAGCGGTTACGTTTAGCCTCGCCATGATTGGCCATGTCGCCGACCAGTTTTTCTATCATGTCTTGATCGAGCGTTGACTTGTCTAAAATCAGCACCGCCAAAAGCCTTGGCGTGAATTCACCAGTGCTCCAAAGCTCCATGGCGAGCTCATGGTCTTTTTTGATTTTGGTGGCGATCTTTTTGATGTCGCCCATGCGTGGATTGTCTAAATCCAGCTGATCGTAGATCTCTTGCGCTTTTGCTGAAAGTGCCATGCTTCGCCTCGCCATTTCCCTTTATTCAAGCATGCGGCGAGACGAAGTGAATTGCAAATCGAACTAAATTCTCTTTTCGAGCAAAGCTTTTAAGTCGTCTGCGAGCGATTTGTTTTTCACAGGCGCGCCGTGGCACGGAATTAGAATGGTCGGCGGACGTTCATCGATAATTTCGAGGGCGGACGTTTTGAAAAGGTTGGCATCGCCGATTCCGAATTTTGGAAATGGTTTCAAAATGTCTGGCCTGTTCGCGAATTCTCCTTGTGGCGCATCGGGCGCACAAAATGCGTCGGTTACCACCAAAATAACTTCATCGTTTAAGCTAATACGGAGCCAAACTTCACCGGTTTTCAAGCCCTGTGGTTCTATAATCTCGATTGACGATGGGATTGCGGAGGCCAATTGATCGAGCGGCTGGAATTTGAGAGCTGTCTGTTTTTCGAGCCTTGGTTTCGCGTTCGCCGAGCAAACAACTGTTGCGTCTTTGAATAGCTCAACGTGATCATGCAGTCCTTTGTGATGATAGTGGTTCGGTGCAATGAAGAAAGATACGTCGAGGTTCGCGACTAGGCTCTCTAGTTCTGTCTTTTTTAACTTCGGTAGCGGGCTATAAATACAAATACTGCCGTCTCGAAGTGAAAATGCAGTTGAGCTGTTTTTGGGATTGCGTGCGACCAAAATTTCAGCGACGCCGTCAATTGGCTGGTAGATGGATTCCGACAAAATCATGTGTTTTCTAGTCCTTCAAGGTGCGCGCATAGGTGTTCCACCAATGCGCCGCCGCCGGATCTGGACTTCTGTGCTCGGTTTTGAACGTGAATACCCATTACCGCAGTCACCAAAATTTTTGCCTCGGCACGCGGATTGATAGCTGACGTTTTTTGCGCCCTATTTTTTGCGTTGGTTAGGGCCGAATGAAAATGTTCCTCTAAGACCGTCCAATAATTGGCGACTACTGCATCTAGTTCAGGGCTGGCAATTCGCGCATTTTCGACACCGGTGTTGACGATCATGCAGCCATATTCACTGGAGCTTGAAAACTTCTCATCGGTGAGGCTCTTGAGAAAGGCGATTATTTCTGCAATGCCGCCATCGCGCATGGGCCTAAGATGCATTTCGAATGCAGCCTCGGCATAATAGTTCAGTGCTTCAAGATATAGCCCTTGCTTGCCTCCGAACTCAGAGCGAATTGCAAATTGGTTTATGCCGGTGCGCTCTTCCAACTCGCGCACGCCTAAGGCTTGATAGCCTTCCTGCCAGAAAACCTCACACGCCTTCTTTACTGCTTCTTCGCGGACATATGACTTTTGACGCGGCATAGTTTCTCCTATTGACGATTTCTATACACTTGCATAGAAATTATTGCTATTCAACTGTATAGAAATGTGAGGCGACTATGCGAGAAGCAATTTTTCCAGCGAAGCAACAATCAAGTTACGAGGCATATGGCTATTCCGCGGCCATCAAGTCGGGGGATTTCTTGTTTGTTTCAGGGCAGGTCGGAGTAGAAGCCGACGGCAGCGCCGAACCAGACCCCGCCAAACAGTTCCAGCTTGCGTTCGACAACCTAAGGGCGGTGCTCGAAGCGGCAGGCGCAAGTTTTGACAATGTGGTGGATGTCACATCATTCCACGTGAATATGCATCAGCATTTCGACGATTTTGCCGCTGCCAAACAAGCTGCTTTTCCGTCAAAACCTTTCCCAAATTGGACAGCAATCGGCGTTTCATCGTTGGCTGACCCAGCATTGCTTTTGGAGATTAAAGTCGTCGCACGTTTGAAGTAGCCGAAATCCAATATATTCCCTGCCGCAGCAAATAAGTCGCGGCAGGTGGTTGTTCGCTAAATTCTCTTAGACGCTATAGTCGCGCGGGGCGGCGATGTAACGGTAATTTTGTTGGGCGTTTTCGACATATCCAAATGACGGGAAGTCGAGATGCATTCCGGCGACCATTGTGCGTTCGACAGCCATTTGGTCGAGATATTTTGCGCGGCTTTCGTGGGCTTTTGCCATATCTGCATCAAAAACAATGCCCCAACTTGGTTCCGCGAATTGGAATGCCGGTGCGTGGATCAAGTCGCCCCAAATCATAAGAGAATCATTGCCGCTGGTGATGCGCAAACCCATATGACCCGGCGTGTGGCCCGGCATTGGCACGGCGGTGACGCCCGGCGCAATTTCGGTTTCTTTGGCCATGGAAATCATTTCGCGGTCATTGGCGAAAGGTGCCAATTGCCCTTGGGCGTAGTACGCCATCGGCTTGAACGCTTCAGGCATTTGGTTGACCATTGCTTCGTCATGGGCGAACTGCCACTCAGCATCGGACAGAATCAGTTGCGCGTTTGGCAATAAGCGCTCGCCATTTTCGCCTGTCATCCCGGCCACGTGATCCGCGTGGGCGTGGGTGAGGAACAATATGTCGATATCTTGGGGTTTCACACCTGC
>CAJXLH010000285.1 GCA_913055925.1 uncultured Maritalea sp.
TGGAAGAGGTCGTTGCAAAAGTCAGCGACCTTTATGCGTCGCGGTGCGATATTCAGCGTGACAAAGATTGGTATGCGCTAAAGCTGACTGAAGAGGTCGGTGAGCTGAACGCGGAATATCTGAGGCTTTCTGGTCGTGGCCGCAAAAAGGGGCTTTCTGATAGCGAAATTCGTGAAAACCTTGGACGTGAATGCGCAGATGTGCTTGCGCATTTAATGCTGTTTGCCCGCGACAATGGCATCGATTTAGAGCATGAGTTGAAAGCCAAATGGTTCAAGCAATTGGAAAAAGCCAATGACTGACGATATTCAAATCGCGATGATTGCGGCTGTGCCGAAGAACAATGTTATTGGCGCAGATGGCGATATGCCCTGGTACCTGCCGTCAGATTTCAAGCACTTTAAAACCACAACCATGGGCAAGCCAATGGTTATGGGGCGAAAGCAGTTTGAAACAGTCGGAAAACCATTACCTGGCCGTACGAACATCGTTGTAACACGACAAGAGGGATATCAGCCTGATGGTGTTTTGGTCATAAATGACTTTGATGCCGCGATCGATCATGCGAAAACGATTGCTAAAGCTGACGGGCACGACGAAATCATGATTATTGGTGGTGGTGAGATATATGCATTGGGGATGCCCCTTGCAGATAAGCTTTACATTACCCACATAGATTTAGAGCCGGAAGGGGACACAGTTTTCCCTGAAATTGGTGATGAATGGGAAGAAATTGAACGACCTCAGGTTGTGCCGAGTGAAAAAGACACGGCGACCTATTCAATTTGTGTTTATCAAAAGAGATAAATTTCGCCGCACATTGATCCAAAGCGGCTGTTTTCCTATATAACCTACACATCATATCAAACAAAGGATGTTAGATGCCTTGGAATGAAAACAATAGTGGCGGCCCATGGGGGCAGTCACCGGGCGGTGGCGGTGGCGGACCGCGACGTCCATCTGGACCAAACTTGGAAGAAATTCTCAATCAAGGACGCGATCAGTTTAAAGGTGGCATTCCTGGCGGACGCTGGGGACTTGTTGGTCTTGCTGGGTTGTTGTTCGCTGGTTGGCTTTACCAGAGCGTTTACACAGTAGACGCGCAGGAAGTTGGCGTTGAGCTGTTGTTCGGTCAGCCTAAAACAGAATTCTCACAACCAGGTCTTCATTTCCATTTCTGGCCAATTGAAACCGTTGAGAAAGTGACCATCACGCAAAACCAAACACGTATTGGTTCGGTTCGTGGCGCACGCTCAAACCAAAATTCTGAAGGTTTGATGCTGACAGGTGATCAAAACATCGTTGATGTTGGTTTTTCCGTTCTTTGGCGTGTGGGCAATCCATCTGAGTATTTGTTTAACGTTGCCGATCCTGTAGGCGTTATGCGGCGAGCATCTGAAAGCGCTATGCGTGAAGTTGTTGGTCGTCGCCCGGCACAAGACGTGTTCCGTGATGATCGCGCGGGCATCGCCTTGGAAGTTGAAGAAATCACACAAGCAATTTTGGATAGCTATGGTGCTGGCATAAACATCAACGGCGTATCTATCGAAGATGCCGCGCCACCAACCGAAGTGGCTGATGCTTTTGATGAAGTGCAGCGTGCAGAACAGGACGAAGACCGCTTCCAAGAAGAAGCGCGCCAATATTCCAACACCAAGCTAGGTCAAGCTCGTGGTCAAGCAGCCCAACTTCGTGAAGAAGCCGCTGCCTATAAGGACCAAGTCGTGAAAGAAGCAGAAGGTGAGGCTGCGCGCTTCATTTCTGTTTACGAAGAATATGCGAAAGCACCTGAAGTGACGCGAAAACGCTTGTTCCTTGAGACCATGGAAGATGTGCTTAGCACATCAGAAAAGGTAATCATCGAGCAAGGTTCGGGCGGACAAGGTGTTGTGCCATATTTGCCGCTCAATGAGTTGGGTAAACGTTCTAACTCAAGCGTGGGGAACTAAGTCATGAATAATCGTTTAGTCATTCTCGCTGTTGTTTTGGTTGCTGGCTTTTACGTCTTTATGTCGTCAATCTTTGTATTGAACGAACGTCAACAAGCAATTGTGCTGCGCTTTGGTGAAATTACACGTGTTGTAAAAGAACCTGGCTTAAACTTTAAAATTCCAACAGATTTCGTTGAAACTGTTCAGATCATCGATGATCGTATCTTGCGCTATGAACGCGATGATATGCGTGTTCAGGTGTCAGGCGGTAAGTTTTATGAAGTCGATGCATTCTTGACTTACAAGATTGTTGACCCGCAGAAATTCCGTGAAGCAGTTTTTGGCTCGGTTTCTACGGCTGAGCAACGGATTGATACACGTTTGGAAAATGCATTGCGTGACGTTTATGGTTTGCGCCAGTTTGAAGATGCTCTTTCAGAAGAACGTGCATCCATGATGCGTGAAGTGCAGGCGCAAGTAACGCCGCCACTTTCAGCGATTGGATTGGAAGTCGTAGATGTTCGCATCACGCGTACTGATTTGACCGCAGAAGTTTCGCAGCAAACATTTGACCGAATGAAAGCCGAACGTCTGGCCGAGGCGGCTCGTCTTCGTGCCCGTGGTCAAGAGCTAGCACAAACACTTCGCGCGCAAGCTGATCGTCAAGCAGTTGAGATTGTGGCGACTGCACAGCGTGATGCAGACATTCTTCGCGGTGAAGGTGACGCGCAGCGAAACAAAGTGTTTGCGGATGCGTTTGGCAAGGATCCAGAGTTCTTTGAATTCTACCGGTCAATGCAATCTTATCGCGCTGCGCTGCAGAACAACGGCACCACAATGGTGTTGTCACCAGAATCTGAGTTCTTCCAGTATTTCAAGTCTGACACGGTAGGCGCGAACGCAGGTCAGTGATGCAAGATTTCTTTGTTGCACTGGCGCTAGCGTTGGTTTTGGAAGGGCTGCTTTATGCAGCCTTTCCTCGTTTTATGAAGCGCACAATTGAAACCATACTCAATTCACCTGAGGCACAAATTCGCGTGATAGGGCTTACCACCGCCATAATCGGGCTTATTGTACTCATATGGCTTAAGATGTGATCTAATCGGCATATTGAGGCCGTATAGTTGAGTAACTGAGGGAGGAACTCATGGCCATTATCAGAACGAAAATGTCGGCTTGCGCAAGGATTGTGATTGCAGTTGCGCTGTTGTTGCTCAGCACATTTGTGAGCCTTGCTAAAGGCCCTGTTTCTTTCGCCCCTCTTGCCGCCGAATTGCAAGGCGCAGTGGTGAATATTTCTACCACGCGCATTGTGAATGGCAATGGCCCGGGCATTCCATTTCCGGATGTGCCGGAAAGCTCACCATTCCGCGAATTCTTTGATCAATTCCGCGATCTTCAGCCACCCAATGATGAAGGTAACGAGTATGAGTCCCGTTCGCTCGGCTCTGGTTTCGTCATCAATTCAAATGGCACCATCATCACCAATTACCATGTGATAGAAGATGCCAGCGAGATCTTCGTTGCGTTTACCGATGGATCGCGCATTGAGGCTAGCGTTGTTGGCGCGGATGCGCGCACAGACCTTGCGGTGCTTAAAGTCGATGCCGGGCGTGATTTGCAATATGTTGATCTTGGAGATTCCGATACGGCGCTTGTCGGCGATTGGGTCATTGCCATTGGCAACCCGTTTGGCCTAGGCGGTAGCTTGAGCGCCGGCATTGTGTCCGCGCGCAATCGCGACATTCGCTCTGGCCCTTATGACAATTTCATCCAAACAGATGCGGCGATTAACCAGGGCAACTCAGGTGGTCC
>CAJXLH010000286.1 GCA_913055925.1 uncultured Maritalea sp.
TTGCCAAGATTGCTGACCCATAGCCAATGGTGTCTTGCCAGCAGCTTCAAGAGCAGGAGCCGCTGCAACAAACTCATCCCAATTAGATGGCACATCTACGCCAGCGTCGGCATATGCTTTATGGCTTAGCCAAATCCACTGCCAAGAGTGAATATTGACAGGCACACAGTAAACTTTGCCGTCAACTGTACAGCTGTCGAGCAACGAAACAGGATGTACAACATCGCGCCAGCCTTCGGCTTCCGCTACATCTGTCAAATCAAGCATTAGGCCAGCTTCAACAAGTTCCTCAGCCTGACGACCGTGGTTCAATTGAGTAGCGCCCATTGGGTCACCACCCAAGATACGGCTGATAATGATCGGGCGTGCTGTGCCGCCTGAACCAGCGATCGCGCCGTCGACCCATTTGTGGCCCGTGGCGTCGAATGCTTTCGCAAATTCAGCAACCGCAGCCGCTTCGCCGCCAGAAGTCCACCAGTGTGTCACTTCTAGATCGGTCGCATGAGCGCCAACTGTTGCAGTACAGATTGCCGTAGTGGCAACCAAAAGTTTTTTCAAAGATTTCATCTCTTCCTCCCTAAATGAGGCTACCGCCTCGAAACGCTGTCCCAGCGATTTGCTGGACGATAAGCGCAAACTGCAATCGATTACATTTTGACAAAGAGCAAAATCTGTAATCGATTACATAATCATTCAGCACCTGTTTGCATATGTCAAGAAAATGTTTACAACAGAATTGAAAAAAGAAAGCGACTAGATCAAAAATGAGCGGAAAAGGTACGACAATTCAAGAGGTTGCGCGGGTTGCTGGTGTATCCACAGCCACGGTAAGTCGTACGCTTTCCAATCCAGATTTGGTGCGGGACGGTACAAAAAAGGCCGTTCTTGCTGCTGTGGAAAAGACCGGATATCGCATAAATCGTGCAGCCCAAAATCTGCGGAAACAGCAGGCGGGCGCAATCTTGGTTTTGTTGCCAGATTTGGGAAATCCGTTTTTCTCGCAAATTCTATCTGGCATAGAAAGTGTGTTGACCACTTCTGACTTAAGCGTCCTGATCACGGATGCGTCCGGGATCAAACAAAGTCAGCTGGTGGGATATTTTCAGGACACGAGAGCGGACGGTATCATTATCCTAGATGGCGCAATTCCTCATGGTGTTCTTAAGGAACTGATTGAGGTGGTGCCAGACAATCGGGCCGTTTTTGCGTGCGAGTGGAAACCAGATACGAAACTCCCTTCAATCAGAAGCGACAATCAGGGCGGTGCACATCAAGCTGTTGCGCATTTGGTCGAGCTAGGACATCGAAAAATAGGACATGTTCTTGGTCCACGCGGCAATGTGCTTACCAAGGAACGATTAACCGGCTTTGAGCGTGCAATGCTTGAGTTCGACATTGACATCAATTCAAATTGGTTGATCGATGGCGGTGAGTTTTCCTTGGAAGCTGGCGCGCAGGCCGCTCGCCAATTCATTGAACTCGACGAGTTGCCAACCGCCATTTTTTGCGCTGCCGACCTTATCGCCATGGGACTAATTTCTGAGTTCGCCAAGCATGGCATATCTGTGCCCAATGATGTGTCGGTGATCGGGTTTGACGACATAGCAATTGCTTATCGTTTTATTCCATCGCTCACGACAATTCGCCAAAACCGCATACAGCTTGGCGTCCTCGCGGCGACCACATTGATGAACAGCCTTTCGGGCCGTTCAATGCCTGCCGAAAACAACGTTCAATTGGTTGATGTGCTTTTGGTCGAACGCGAAAGCACCGCGCCGTTGAGCTAAGTGCCCTTCATCGCCGTTGCTTCTGCGCGACTTAGCAGTTCACCCTGTTTGCGCGTCAAAACTTCTTCTCGCGCCTTCGCGTACAGATCATCCTGCCAGAACATCATGCAGCCATTGCAACCTTTTCCGCAGCAGCCATCGGTGCCAACGCGATTGGTTTTAAACCGTTTTTCGTTTCCGCCAGCTTCGATGCTTTCAACTAAGGCATCACGGCGCTTGGCATAGGCATCATCATTTGCCGCACCTTTGATTTCAGCGCCCTGTGTGTACTTATCAAACTTAATGCGCTTCCATTGTTCGTCCGTCAGGGCGCGTTCTTTGCGCAGAACTGAATATTCAGGGAACCAGCGCGTAAGATCATCAATATCTTCGTGGTCAAAGGCTGAAAAAGGAATGCGGATAACAGTTTTGGTGCCACCATGCACAACAGTCGCTTTGTCGCCATTGTCCGCACGCTCAAAATCGTACATTCGCAACAAAATGGTGTGACGTGCGATCGGTGAGATAAACTCAACCACATCCCCAGCTTCTAATTTATTTTTGACCTCGACTAAAAACGCGTCGGGGGTAACTTCAGTCACGACACCTGCATATTCCCATTGCGCGATTGTGGCCGTATGTTCATAGCCGTGCGCCAGGTTAGTTAGGCGTCCTTCGTGAAAGGCGAGGGTGTAGCCGCGGCTGCCAACGGCTTCCAGTTCGGCCATATATGGCTTGGGGTCCCAGTTCTCAGGGTCAGCATAATAGTCGTCAATCGCCATGCGGTAAGCACGGGCGACGATGGCGCAATAATATTCCGACTTGCCGCGACCTTCGACTTTCAAACTGTCAACGCCTATCCGCAGATAATCATCGAGTTTCGGCATAATGCAGAGGTCACGCGAGTTCATAATGTAGGAGCCGCGTCCGTCCTCCTCAATTGGCATGAACTCGCCCGGGCGGCATCCTTCTTCGAGCAGAAACTCAAACATGTCCATATTGTCTTCGTTGATTTCAAGCTCTTCGACGGTGCCGTCTTTTAGCCGCATCTTGAGTTTGTAGTTCCAGCGACATGAATTGGCACAATTTCCCTGATTGGCACCACGTTCCGCCATGAAGTTTGAAAGCAAGCAACGACCGGAATAGGTCATGCACATCGCGCCGTGCACAAATGCTTCAAGTTTAATGTCGGGGCATTTCTCACGAATTTCCGCAAGTTCGGGATAGGAAACCTCGCGCGCCAAGACGCATAGCTCAGCACCTTGTTCCCTCCAAAAGTTGACTGACAGCCACGAGCAAATATTGGCTTGCGTTGAGATATGCAATGGCAATTCTGGCGCGCGACTTTTGACAAATTGAAAGACGCCGGGGTCAGCGATGATGAGGCCATCTGGGTTCACCTTGCGGACTGTTTGCACATATTCCTCAAGCTTGGCGATGTCTTTGTTGTGCGAGAAAAGGTTCAATGTCAGATAGGCGCGTTTCCCGTGCTGATGACAGAATTCAACACCTTCGATGACATCCTCAAGGCTAAACTGCGACTTGGTACGCAAGCTCATATCCGGCGTTCCTAGATAAACAGCATCCGCGCCATAAAGGATCGCCATTTTGAGTTTTCTCAGATTGCCTGCCGGCATCAATAATTCTGATCTATGTTCGCTGTTCATCTTCTTCACCGCCTCGCTGAAAGCGAGGCTTTTAATCTCATTTGCAGCTTTCGCTTTGATTTGGGTCAAAACGTTTGTCACTTAGATTTGCATTTGCGCTCAGGTGGTTCTCGTGCTTAGTCTTCTCCATATTTCTTCGGGGGGTGAAACATGAGTAAGTTCAAAGCGCTAATGCTGTCAGCAGCAATGTTCAGCACAATCGGTGCGGCACAAGCGGAGGAAAAAAACCGCATTCCGCTAAAAATCTTCGGGCAAAACGTGATCGAGGGATATGACGGCT
>CAJXLH010000287.1 GCA_913055925.1 uncultured Maritalea sp.
TATTGATTGATTAGCCCGAGCGCCTCTGTTTGGTTCAAAACAGCATTTGGTTTGGCCATAGAAGCCGTCAAGGCCGTGGGCAAAGGCGTCGTTGCGGCAACGCACGCGGTGAGGCTGAGCGCCATGAGACCAATAAAACCAGCTTTCAACACACGCGAATACATTTGCATTTCCCCAATAATCTAAGCGCTCATAACAAGATCAAACAAAAAGTGCCAGCGTTCGGCGCGCGCTGGCATGATCTGTTTTCAGGATTGCCCGCATAAAATGGCCAAATTGAGGTTCGTTCGGACTGCACGCAATTCGGTTTACTGCCCAAAACTGTCATGATCGCCGGAGAGAAATGCGTCTTCCTCTTCGGTATTTTCTCGTCCAAGCACAGCATTCCGGTAGGGGTAGCGGCCAAATTTTTCGATCATATCGCGGTGCTTGATTTCATATTCAAGGCTATTTTCGCCCGGCAATGCGCCAAACAATTTCATTGCTTCGTCGTGCACGGGCAGGCTTTCGCAATGCATGTAAGGCATGTATGCAAAAGGTCGCCAATCCTCGGGTAGTTTTTGATCATCGCCGCGAATGACCATTTCTTGCGCCAAGGTTAGTGCAATGGGGTCGCACGCAAAGGCACGAGCATCTTTGCGGTAAATTTGCCGGGTGAATTGATCAAGGACGATGATTTCAGCAAGGCGGTTTTCTGGCGAGGTGCGCCAGTGGAACAATTCGCCTTTGTGGGCGGCAGCATGGGTTTGGCTGAATTTGTCGACAATTGCTTTGTCGAATTCTGCGGAACCTTTGAACCAATCCTCGGGGCCGTGGTCGTGGAACCAGAATTGAATGATGTCTTGTGGCTGCGCGATCATTTTTTCCCCTCGCAACATTTCATTTTCTTTGAAAGCTGCATGAGAACCGCGCTGCAATCAAGGGGCGGGGGATGACAAATTGTTGAGCGTGAATAAGAGCGGCGCGGACAGGCTGCCCGCGCCGAATGCTTTATTTAAGAAGCGCAGTTTTGAATGCTGTCCGCCAGGCTGTTCAGCAAATCAAAATACATATTTGGGCCATCTTTGAGCGCCAAACCCAATGGGTCGAGTTCAGCTGATTTCACATTTGTGCCTTCGATCGCCAATTGCACGAGCTTAGCGTCAAACTGAGGCTCGGAGAAAATACAAGCAACTTCATTTGTCGCGAGTGCTTCTTTGAGTTCCACCAAACGTTTGGCCCCTGGTTTTACTTCTGGGCTAATGGTGACCACACCGGCATTCTCAAGCCCGAAATGGTTCTCGAAATATTGGTAAGCATCATGGAATGTCACAAAGTGTTTGCCTTGTGCGCCTTCAAGCTTGTGCTCAATTTCGTGCGTTACCTTGTGGAGTTCAGCTGCAAATTTGTCTGCGTTTGCTTCATAAGCGGCCGCATTTGCTGGATCTACATCGCCAAGTGTATGGGCTACGATGTGGGCAATTTTTTCGGCATTTTCTGGTGACAACCAGATGTGCATGTCGAATTCACCATGATTGTGGCCTTCATGTCCATCGTGATCATGTCCGGCATGGTCATCGTGGCCTTCTTCGTGATCGTGCGCCTTCTCATGGTCGTGATCTTCTTCGTGATCATGGCCCTCTTCGTGGTCGTGCTCTTCTTCGTGATCATGACCCTCTTCATGATCATGCTCTTCGTGATCATGATCTTTGTGCTCTTCGTCATGACTATGATCGTCATGTTCGCCTTCATGGCCTTCCGCACCCAACGCGATTTCGCGCGTATCAAGAATTTGTAGGCCCTCTTGCTCTCCAAGCGCAATAATCCTTGCGTCTTGTGGCAAGGTCGTCACAGCTTTTTCCAAGAAAGCCTCAAGGGTTTCATCAACCCAAAACACCACATCAGCCTGTTGAAGGTTTTTAGCATCAGACGGTTTGAGTGCATAATTGTGTGGGGAAGCGTTCGCTGGCACCAAAACATTGGTGTTGGCATGTTCGCCCACCACATATTGAACGATTGAGTCGATTGGGCGAATTGAGGTGACGACATTTAGGTCAGCAGCCAAAACCGCAGAAGATGAAATGGCCAAAGCGCTAGCGAAAGCCAAAGTAGGAACTGTTCTCATCACAAATCCTTGTTGGTATGTTATATTATAACGGAATTGTGTAACGATATAACGTATGGCATATGGTGTGGCAATGGGGCACTGGGATTATCTGGGCGCGCCGACGGAAATGAGATGCAAAAAAATCAAATATTGGTTCAGTTGGAAAATGTTGGGGTGCAGCGCGACGGCAAATGGCTGGTGCGTGGTGTCGACCTTGAAGTCAAGCGCGGCGAAATTGTAACGCTGATTGGCCCCAACGGATCGGGTAAATCGACAAGCGTGAAAGCCGCGCTCGGGTTAATGCGCACGACCGAAGGCAAAGTCACGCGGCGTGGCGATTTGGTGGTCAGTTATGTGCCGCAAAAATTCAATCTGGATTGGACATTGCCGCTTTCTGTTCGACGCTTGATGAGCTTGACCGCAAAACATGACGACGATGCGATATTGGAGGCGCTGGATCAGGTGGGCATCGCCCATTTAGTCGACGCTGAAGTGGCGCAATTGTCTGGCGGGGAGTTTCAACGGGCGCAGCTAGCGCGTGCCATGTTGCGGAAGCCAGATCTATTGGTGCTCGATGAACCGGTGCAAAATGTCGACTTTCAGGGCGAAGTCGCGCTTTACGAGTTAATCCAGCATATGCGCGATCACCATGGTTGTGGGATCTTGCTGATTTCACACGATTTACACGTGGTCATGGCGGCCACAGACACCGTGATTTGTTTGAACGGACATGTATGCTGTCGCGGTGCGCCACAACAAGTGGCGGAAAGCGCTGAATATCAACAGCTGTTTGGTGCACGACATTCGTCAGCGCACGCGATTTATAGTCATGATCACGACCATACCCATCTGCCGGACGGGCGGGTTCAACATGCCGATGGTTCAATTTGCACTGGCCACGACCATCATTTTGGCGGTGGAACAACGGCAGCAGAGAAAGAGGGCAGCCATGCTTGATGATTTTTTCGTTCGCGCAATGGTCGCGGGCATTGGGTTTGCCCTTGTTACTGGTCCGCTTGGTTCGTTTATCGTTTGGCGTCGCATGGCGTACTTTGGCGACACCATGGCCCACTCTGCGCTGTTGGGGGTCGCCATCAGCTTGTTGTTGGAGATCAATTTGGTGATCGGTGTGACAGCAACCGCCCTTTTGGTGTCAGTGGCTTTGATCATCCTAGAGCGACGCGGTGCCTTCTCCTCTGACGCGTTGCTGGGCATTTTGTCCCACACCACTTTGGCCCTGGGCCTTGTGATTGTCGGGTTTATGACCTGGCTGCGGGTTGATTTGATGGGGCTATTGTTCGGCGACATTTTAGCGGTGTCGGTGGCCGATATCATTTCAATTTATGCGTTGGGTGCATTGGTGCTTGGCCTTATCGCTTGGCATTGGCGCGGCCTTGTGGCGGCGACAGTCAATCACGAATTGGCCTTGGCCGAAGGGATGAAGCCGGGGCGATCGCGGATCGTATTGATGTTTTCGTTGGCTATTTTGATTGCGGTCGCGATGAAAATTGTCGGCATTTTGTTGATTACCGCCTTGTTGATTATCCCCGCAGCGACAGCGCGTCGATTCGCATCTAACCCCGAACAAATGGCAATCATCGCGTCGGTTATTGG
>CAJXLH010000288.1 GCA_913055925.1 uncultured Maritalea sp.
CGTGGCGATTTACGAAGGATCGGTGCCCATCAAAAGCGCAACGGTGCGCTTAGATTTCGAACCGATTTCGGCCAGCCAGACCCGCATTACGGTACATATGGATTTTACCCCGAGATTTGGCTTTGTTGGCGGCCTATTGAAGCCGATGATGCGCAAACAGTTTGGCGCGGCATTTGAAGCATTGCTTGCAGGCAACGCGCAACATGTCGAAAAACAGTTCCGTGATTTGACAGCCGCGTAGCGATTGGAGATCAATGCTATGAACGAGATGTTGCATCCCGAACAGGTGAAGGCGATGGTTGAAAACATAATTCGTAACCCTTCCAACCCTGCGCACTACATGAATATTCAGCCTGTTGGCGCATTGGTTGAGGTGTATGTCGTGGATGAGCTGATCGCCAGTTCCGAACGGGCTTTGTGGCTTCAAGAGGTGGGCAAGAGCCACTACCCGCCTCGACTATACATTCCTAACGCGGACGTAAAACAGGAACTTTTCAAACTCGAAAAATCAACCCATTGCCCCTTAAAGGGCGATGCGAGCTATTTCAGCTTTATGGGCAAAGAGATTGCTTGGTGTTACGAGTTGCCTTTTGATTTCGCCAACTCGATCACCGGCCTTGTTTCTTTTTGGCCCGAACGTGTGCGCGTGGAAATCGGGGTTTAAGCCGCTGGTTTGTCGTAATAGGACGCGCCAGTTACCGGCATTAAAATGCGATAAAGGCTCGAAGATGCTGTGATGAACATCACATTGTTCTTCGGGCCGCCAAAGCAGAGGTTTGACACCTCCTCGGGCACAAGAATTTTGCCTAACAATGTGCCGTCCGGATCGTAACAATGCACACCGTCCTGGGCACTTGTCCAAATGCGCCCCTTATTGTCCAAGCGGAAACCGTCAAAAACGCCTGCGGTGCATTCGGCAAAGACCTCGCCGCCAGACAAGGTGCCATCTGGGTTCACATTGAACCGACGCATATGTCTTTGGCCAGAGGGATATTTGGTGCCGCAACTGTCCACAATATAGAGGTGGTTTTCGTCGAGGGAGAAAGCGAGACCGTTGGGGCAAGCGAAATCACTGGTGACTTGAGTGATTTCACCACTAAGCGGGTCAATGCGATAGACATGTTCGCCATCAACCTCGCGCGGCGCTTCAAATCCCTCATAGGGGCTGTCGATGCCATATGCGGGGTCGGTGAACCAAATCGTATTGTCTGAGCGTACAACAACGTCGTTTGGGCTATTGAAACGGTTGCCGTTAAACCGATCTGCAAGTGTGGTGACAGAACCATCATGTTCGATGCGGACCACGGAGCGTGTGCCTTGTTCGCAGGTGATCTGACGCCCTTGGCGGTCCATGGTGGCGCCATTTGTGTAGTTGGCTAAGCCGCTGCGGAAATCGCTCACTTCGCCGTTTAGCTCATCCCAGCGCATCCGCCGATCATTTGGAATGTCACTAAAGTAAAGGCACCGATGGGCGGCGACATAAACGGGCCCTTCGGTCCACTTGCCGCCTGTCCATAGCTGCTCGAGCGGCTCATCTGTTTGCACGCACCGCTTAAAGCGGTCATCGAGGATTTCAAAATGATTGACGATCGTCATTGCATCGCTTCCGTATAGCTATATA
Organism: uncultured Maritalea sp.; assembly: GCA_913055925.1. Classification (GTDB taxonomy): domain Bacteria; phylum Pseudomonadota; class Alphaproteobacteria; order Rhizobiales; family Devosiaceae; genus Maritalea. The sequence continues at coordinate 1,622 of CAJXLH010000288.1, forward strand.
TTTTGAAGCGTGATTAACATGCTACAGAAAATATAGCAAGATGGTGGATATTCCTCGTCCCGGACAACCTGTCCGTGGGTCAAAATCTGGCGCGCCGATTATGGCATTGTTTGACTTGTTGGGGCGCAACTGGTCCATGGGTGTTGTTTGGGTCCTTAGCGACATTGGGCCGTGCACCTTTCGAGAGTTGCAAGCGCGGTGTGAATCGATCTCGCCGGCGGCGCTCAATATGCGGCTGAAAGAGTTGCAAATGGCAAGATTTGTCGAGCGAACCGAACGTGGCTACGCCCTTACTGAAATGGGCCAAGAGCTTTACGCGGACTTAGTGCCATTGGGTAGCTTTGCTCAAAGATGGGGCGAGTTGCTCGACAAAACAGACCCCAAATAGCTGCTGGAACGGCCTCTAGGCACATTTTTGTTGCCCGGCGGCCAAGGAAAAGACTGTTTACGAATTCGCGGGTTATCTTGGGTGATTGTGCACATATATTGACCGGTAACTGACGCGGCGGTGTGCCGTTGCGATATCAATTCGGGAGACAATCATGTCCATTCGACCAGTGAAGAAAACAGTTGATGCGAAGCCCACTATGGAAGGGGCGGGTGTTAAGTTGCATCGCGCATTCGGCTTTCATGAGCCGCGCGAGCTTGACCCGTTTCTGCTGTTTGACGATTTCCGCAACGAGCGGGAAGAAGATTATATTCAAGGATTTCCTTGGCACCCGCACCGCGGCATCGAAACCATAACTTATGTGCTTTCAGGCACGGTGGAACATGGCGATAGCCTTGGCAATACGGGCACGCTTGGCGCAGGTGATGTGCAGTGGATGACTGCAGGTTCAGGCATCATGCACCAAGAAATGCCCAAAGGTAACGCGGATGGGCAAATGCATGGGTTCCAGCTTTGGGCCAATTTGCCGGCGTCCATGAAGATGACATCGCCGCGCTATCAAGACGTAGAAGCCAGCGATATCCCGACAATTGTCGATGATGATGGTACATCGGTGCGCGTGGTTGTTGGTGATTTTTGGGGCAAAAAAGGGCCCGTAGACGGTATTGCAGCAGATCCGCAATATCTTGATATCTCGGTACCTGCAGGCGTGCGCAAGACTTTCAAAGTCGATACCTACAGGAACACATTTGCCTATGTGTTTGCAGGCTCGGGTAGTTTCCGTGATGCGTCAAATCCGGTGGGCGTGCTCACCGAAAAAGAGCTCGGTGGCGAGGAAGTTCATATTCGCGATATGAGCGGGGATCGCACGCTGGTTTATTTCGATACGGGCGACGAAGTGGTGGTTCAAGCTGGTGATGAAGGTGTTCGGTTTTTGTTGATTTCTGGCAAACCATTGCAAGAGCCGGTGGCCTGGCATGGACCGATTGTGATGAACACGCGGCAAGAGCTGATCCAAGCGATTGACGAGTTACGCAATGGCAATTTCATCAAAGAAAGCGGCGGCGAATGGCGCGGCTAGATCAGTGAAATCTGATATTCAGAGATGAATTTGGTGAGCTAAAAAACCACAATGGAATCAAGTGAGGGCGGTTTTGCAAGAGGCAAATCGCCCTCTTTTTGATAAAAGTTCTCTATATGTTCACGTCATGATGTGGCATAAGCGCGTCCATGTCACATTTAAGATTTTCTGATTTGCCCGCCGACGAGCAGGCCTGCGCCCTAAAAGAAATTATACGATCCTATCCAGAGTTGATGGATGTGTTTCGCCGCGCGCGTGACCTTGGTTTGCCGGATCATTGGATCGTTTCTGGCGCCATTTACAACAATGTTTGGAACTATCTGACTGAACGCCCGGCAATGACGGGCGTCAAAGACATCGATATATTTTACTTTGATGATAGGGACTTGAGCTATGCGGCCGAAGATGCGGTTATTAAGAAAGCTGATCAAGTTTTCAAAGGGTGCCAACCGCCTGTAGAAGTGCGCAATCAGGCACGGGTGCATCTTTGGTACAAGGATCATTTTGGCGAGGATTATTCGCCGCTCAAAAGTGCGTCGGAAGGCATTGATCGGTTTGCCTCGATCACCCATGCGGTGGGGATGCGGCTTGA
>CAJXLH010000289.1 GCA_913055925.1 uncultured Maritalea sp.
AAACCCCGCCAGTACCAATCGAATTACAACCATAAAAAAGGCGCCTCAGGGCGCCTTATTCTTTATTAGCTGGAAGCAGGTTCCACTTGAAGAACGGTTGTATCAACCGAAACAACGCGCACGCGTTCACCAGCGGCAATGTCTGGCCCCTTTACGCGCCAAAGACTGTCTTCAACTTTCAATCGACCGTTGCCATCAACAATCGGCTCATCGAGCGTAAAAGTTTGACCAATAAGCTTTTCATTTCGCGCATTCAAAAATGGCCGATCTGACGTTTCGCCGCGCCCTTTGAAATAAAGCGTCCAAACGGTCACGCTGACGACAGACAGAGTAGCAAACATCAGCCATTGCATTTGCCAGCCAAAGGCTTGGGTTAGCGTTGCCAACCCAACCAATAGCGCAGACACGCCTAACCAGACAAACACACCGCCAGGTACCACAAGTTCGATGGCAAGCAGCACGAAACCACCAATGACCCAACTCCAGCCACCATATTCAGCGATGATATTGATGATATCCATCTATCAATTACTCCGAGCTGGGCACGCGGCCAGAAGATTTACGTTTCGATTTCTCATCACCAAACGCTTCTTGTGCGATTTCTGCAATACCGCCAATGGCGCCGATCACGCTGGCTGCTTCAACTGGCATCATCAAAACCTTCTGGTTTGGAGATTTAGCGATGCCTTCAAGGGCTTTGATGTAGTTGTTCGCGACGAAATAGTTCACCGCCTGTACGTCACCTGAACCAATCGCTTCAGAAACCATACGTGTGGCTTCAGCTTCCGCTTGGGCAGAACGTTCGCGTGCTTCCGCATCGCGGAACGCAGCTTCCTTACGACCTTCCGCTTCAAGCACTTGGGCTTGCTTTTCACCTTCGGCTTCAAGAATAGCCGATTGACGACGACCCTCTGATTCCAAAATTGTCGCCCGCTTCTCGCGTTCAGCTTTCATTTGACGCGCCATGGATTCAACAAGGTCACGTGGTGGATCAATGTCTTTAATCTCGATCCGCGTAATCTTCACACCCCACGGAGACACCGCGGCATCCACCACGTTCAACAAGCGCGCGTTGATCTCATCACGATTGGACAGCAATTCATCCAAATCCATCGATCCCATCACCGTACGAATGTTGGTCATGGTGAGGTTAAGAATCGCATGTTCAAGATTGTTCACCTCATAGGCCGCAGCGGCGGCATCCATGATTTGGAAGAAGGTTACGCCGTTCGCTGTAACGGTGGCGTTGTCCTTAGTGATAACTTCTTGGTGCGGCACGTCGAGCACCTGCTCCATCATATTCATCTTGCGGCCGATGGAATCGACAAACGGAATAATGATGCTCAAGCCCGGCTTCAAAGAGCGCGTATATCGGCCAAAACGCTCGATGGTGAAGTTAAACCCTTGCGGCACGGTTTTGACGCCGGCGAACAGCACCAACACAACAAGAACTGCACCAACGATGATGGCGATTGAAAACCCGTCCATTAAACTCTCCAAAGCTTAGTCTTAAAAACTATGTAGGGAGAATGGGACGAAACCTCAAGGAATGCAACAGATTGTTAACCTGCACCCACAGCGAGCATTCGGACTAATCAATCCAGCCTGAAAGCTCGTGTCGGACAACACTTTCAATGACTTTCATGCCATCGTCGGTATCGTTAAGGCACGGAATATAGGCGTATTTCTCTCCACCTGCTTCCAAAAACTCGTCGCGACCTTCCATGGCGATTTCTTCCAGCGTCTCCAAACAATCGACTGAGAAACCGGGCGTCAAAATGGCAATTTTTTTAATGCCCTTTTCCGGCAGGGCTTCAAGTGTTTTGTCGGTATAAGGCTGCAACCATTCTTCTGGTCCAAAGCGGGATTGGAACGTCACCATCAGCTTATCTTCGGCCCAGCCAAGCTTTTCGCGCACAAGACGCGTCGTCTTGTAACACTGGCAGTGATAAGGGTCGCCCTTCATCAAATAGCTTTTTGGCACACCATGATATGATGTAATCACCAAGTCCGGCTCAAAATCCAACTTCGCCAAACCATCTTCAATCGACGACGCAATGGCATTTACATAAGCAGGATCTTCAAAGTATGCTGGTGCCGTGCGCACCGCTGGTTGCCAACGCATTTTCTTAAGCGCGTCAAACGCCTTGTCGTTTGCGGTGGCAGTTGTGGACGCAGAATATTGCGGATAAAGCGGCACTAAAAGGATGCGGTCACATCCCTGCTCCTTTAGCGCTTTGATCTTAGACTCTGTCGACGGGTTACCATAACGCATCGCAAAATCGACAATCACATTGTCATTTTTTGCGAGCATTTGCGCCAATTTGTCGGACTGACGTTGGGAGATAATACGCAAAGGGCTGTCGCCATTTTCATGGTCCCAAATGGTGTCATAAGCCGCGCCAGATTTTTTAGGCCGGAACGTCAGCACAATCCCGTTTAGAATGGGCCACCATTGCCACTTTGGAATTTCAATCACCCGGCTATCCGAAAGAAACTCTTTCAAATAGCGACGCATGGACCAATAGTCAGTGGCATCTGGGGTACCCAAATTTAACAGCAAAACGCCAACTTTGTTTGGCATTACATTCGGGTGATCGGCTGGTAGATGCGACGACATCGGACCTCAACTCATTACGTGTTTTCATCTCGGAAACTCGCCGCAACATAAGGAGATCGAACCAGTTTGAAACTGTTCGAATTGTCGCAGATATTTCCCCTATCCTTGGTGCTCAACATAGTGAGAACATTCTTAAATGCAAATACGAAAAGGGCGACCCAGCGGATCGCCCTCATCTTTAATTTTGTCGGTGTTGAAGCTTATTCAACTTCAGTGATCCGGTCATCCACTGTTGGTGTGTAAGTACCACCCAATTTGGCGATGTACTCAGCAACAACATCTTCAAGGCCTGGACCATAGTCATATGCATTCATGCCGTTTGTTTCAAAGACGCTATATCCGTCGCCACCGCCACGCATATAGTTGTTTGACGCAACGCCATAAGTCGCTTCTGGATCAAGCGGTGCAAACGAACCGTCAGCCTGTTGCACTTCCACAGAAACGATACGGCTACCCGCATCTGCTTTTGGGTTCCAGCTATACTTCATGCCAGCAACTTGTGGGAAACGACCAGCGCCTTCTTCCGCGCGGCTCACACCATTTTCCAAAGCAGCGATAACGTCAGCGCCTTTAAGGTCGAACGTTGCCAATGTGTTTTGGAATGGAAGAACTGTTAGCACTTCACCCATAGTGATTTCGCCAGCATCGATTGATGCACGCAAGCCACCGCCGTTTTGGATGACAATTTGAACGCCTTGGTCTTTCACACGATCAAGCATCGCTTCTGTAACCAACACGCCCATCTGACAGACACGTGCACGACAGTTTGAACGGTCGCCATCGATAATGTCCGCAGAAGCGCCAACAACTTTGGCTTTAATCTCTTCAAGCGGAGCAGCTTTTTCGTTGATAAGCGCCAGCATTTCCTTGTCTTCAGGAACGCGTGCATCAAGCAACCATGGCTGGCCTTCGGCTTCAACAACGTCGCCATTATCATCCCAAGTTACAGTCAACTCGCCGAGATATTTTGAATAGGCATAAGCTTGTACAATTTGCACTGGCTTGCCGTTAGGCGCTTCAACAACTGTTGGATACTCATCCAGCCATGTGTGTGAGTGACC
>CAJXLH010000290.1 GCA_913055925.1 uncultured Maritalea sp.
CAAAGCGCCAGAGCCATGGGAACAGATTTCAAAGGCAATTCGCCCTTCAAAGTCTGAGTTGGAAGCAAATCCTCGCGCACGTTCTGCAACGTTGCGGTTCGCTGTGCGCACTTCGGCTGCTGCACGTGACATTTCTATCGAGGGGTTAGGCGTGCCGGGTTGTGCGCGTAAGGAGTTTTTGGACTGATGCGCGCATTGAACTTCATTCTCCTTTGCACAAGCTTTATCGCTTTGATTTTGGTTTACGGCCAGAAGTACCGTTCCGAGGACGTGCAGTCGCAAGTCATTGAATATCAGCGTGAAATTGCGACAAAACAGCAGGTATTGAAGCAGCTTGATGCAGACTGGGCTTATTTGAATCAGCCGGCGCGTCTACATGCGATTGTCGAGCGTCATGCGGAGACGCTTGGTTTAGCACCAATAAAAGTTGCCCAATACGGCACGATTGATGCGCTGCCCATGCGTCCTGCTCAGCCGGATGCTGAAGGATTGGGTGCGCTTATATCGGCACTTGAAGCGGGCATCGACCCGAGTGAACAGGGTGAGTTGAACGCGAATGACTGATCTCTCCCAAAAGATGGCCCAGCCAATTTCAATTGATGGTGCGCGGAAGTCTCGCGGCCACATGACGCTTACCCGCATTCGCTTGTCATTGTTGATCGCGATGCTCTTGTTCTCGGTTGTGGCTGGACGCTTGGTGTTTTTGGCAAATGTTGATAGCGCGCAGGCAGTTGAAGGCGAAGTGCGCCCAGCGCTTGCAGCGACGAGGCCGGCAGTATTGGATCGACATGGCACGCCGTTGGCTATCGACATTGAAGTGCCATCTCTATTCGCTGAGCCGCGCCAGATTATTGATGTCGATGAGGCGGTTGAAGCGCTTTCGACAGTGCTCACGGATATTGATCGCAAGTGGCTACGCGATCGTCTTGATGGCGATGAAGGATTTGTTTGGATCAAGCGCGAGCTGACGCCGCAGCAAAAGGAACGTATCCTGAAGTTGGGCATTCCTGGTCTTTATTTCGATTCGGAATCCCGTCGTTACTACCCCGGTGAAAATGTCGCTGCGCACATTCTCGGTGCTGTAAATGTGGACAATGTCGGCATCGCGGGAATTGAGCGATATCTCGACAAGCAAGATGTTGCACTGCTGCAAGACCTTGGCTTTGCTCGCGACCGAGACTTGCAACCTGTTTCATTGTCCATTGATCTACGCGCACAATATATCATGCATCGTGAGCTGATGGGTGCTCTTGAACGCTACAAAGCTATTGCCGCTGCTGGCGTGCTGATGGATGTAAATACCGGCGAAATCATTGCGTTGGTATCTCTACCAGATTTTGATCCAAATATTCCTGCCGGGGCGCTGGAAGAGGGGCGCATCAACCGTATTACTGCGGGTAAGTTTGAGCTCGGCTCAACCATGAAAATGATAACAGCATCGGCGGCGCTAGATTCGGGTTTGGTCCAGATCACCGATGAATTTGATGCGCGCAAACCTGTTTGGTTTGGCCGTCATTCAATTGGTGATTTCCATGCGAAGAAGCGTATCCTAACGCTGCCCGAAGTGATTAAATACTCTTCAAACATTGGCACCATTAAGATGATGCAGAAGTTGGGTAAAGATCGCTTCCGCGCGTTTTTGAGCGACATAGGCTTTGATGGACGCCCGGTCATCGAACTACCCGAAAAGACGCAAAGCCGAATTGCAGATAAATTCTCGGAAGTTGCAGCGGCTACCGCCTCTTTTGGTCACGGATTTTCTGTGACACCATTGCAGTTGGTCACGGCTTATGCGGCCCTCGTGAATGGTGGCGACCTCATTGAACCGACTTTGTTGCCGCGTGATCGAATTGCTGCGCTCGCAATGAGCAAAAAAGTAATCTCTGAACGCACAAGCGACCGCGCAAGGTATTTGCTGCGCCTGAATTCACTCGAGGGGTCGGGCCGGAAAGCTTCTCCAGAAGGCTTTCGTGTTGGTGGTAAGACGGGCACAGCTGAAAAAGTCGTGGACGGGCGCTATTCGGATGACAAATTGTTGAACGTTTTCGCATCGGCTTTCCCAATGGATAATCCAAAATATGCAATGGTAATCATGGTGGATGAGCCAGTGCGCGAAAACGAACAAAGCGGCCACACTGCGGCTTGGAACGCTGGTGTTGTCACTGGAAAAATAATTGAAAGGGTTGCACCAATGCTTGGCGTGGTGCCTAATCTTGACCCAGAACTGGACGCACGGCTTGTGCCTGCCGAATTGCGATAGGGGACATTGATGAGTTTCTCACTCAAAGAACTTCTTGAGGGTACGGACAATACGTCCTCGTTTTTGGACGATCATGTGCTTGGCATCACGTCCAACTCTCAACATGTGCAAGAGGGTTTTGCCTTCTTCGCGCTGCCGGGCGCAAACGTGCACGGCAATGAGTTCATTGTCGATGCGGTTCGCCTAGGTGCGAAGGTTATCATCACCGACCGAGGTATCGATGGGGACGTGGGTGTCCCCATAGTATTGGTAAATGATGTGTGTGCTTGTTTTGCTCGTGCGGCAGCGCGCGTGACCCAACCGCATCCTGAAAACATGGTTGCGGTGACGGGCACCAACGGTAAGACATCAGTTGTGTCCTTTATTCGCCAGATTTGGGAACTCAACGGTATTCGAGGCGCAAGTGTTGGAACATTGGGTGTAACCTTTGACGGACAAACAACCGGTGGCGAATTGACGACGCCAGGCGCAATGAGTCTCGCTAAAACTATGCAAGCTCTCAAAAGCGCGGGCATCGACCACGTTGCGATGGAAGCCTCATCTCACGGTCTTGATCAGCGTCGGTTGGACGGGATGAAGTTTGGCACAGTGGGCTTCACCAATTTGTCGCGAGATCATCTCGACTACCATCAAACGATGGAAGCCTATCATGATGCGAAGCTGCGTCTTTTCCGTGAGCTTTTGGACAATAATGGGACCTGTGTCGTCAATATGGACGACGACGAAGCGATGCCCTTTATGTTTGCAGGTCTCGAGCGCGAAGCAACGGCCGTCACCGTCGGCAAAAACGGTGCCTACTTCGAAGTAACAAGCATTGAGCCTGAGGGCTACGGCCAACGCGTCAAGGGACGCTTGGTTGGCGAGGATGCGGAGTTTTATTTGCCGCTCGCTGGTGAGTTCCAAGTCACCAACGCGCTCGTCGCCTTCGCGATGGCTGTATCCACGGGTGTCGATAAAGATGACGCCTTGGAAAGCCTTGCGAAAATCGAAGGCGCAAAAGGACGACTTGAACTGGTCGCTGAGCACAATGGTGCTGCAGTATTTGTGGACTACGCTCATACGCCAGACGCTTTGGAAACAGCGCTTAAAGCCTTGCGCCCATTTGCAAAAGAGCGATTGATTTCTGTTTTCGGTTGTGGTGGCGACCGCGACAAAGGCAAACGTGGTCCAATGGGCCAGGCTGCGAAACAAAATTCAGACGTTGCGATTTTGACCGACGATAATCCACGCACTGAAGACCCGGCGGCAATCCGTTCCGACGTTGTCGCTGAAGTATCTGACTTGGTTGAAGTTGCAGGACGCGACAACGCCATCAAGCAAGCCGTTGCGATGCTCAATCCGGGTGATGTTTT
>CAJXLH010000291.1 GCA_913055925.1 uncultured Maritalea sp.
TGGCCGAACATGCAAATCGATTGCCTTCATTTCTTTGATGAAGAAGAGTTGGTGGCTGGTTGCTTGATCATGCATCGCGCTGCGCCTATGGGACTTGGCGGTCTTGCTGTTTGCAAATGGGGACCGATGGTACGTGACGCATCGCGCGATGATGCAGAGGATATTCATGCGGCAGTCGTCGACAAACTGACGCAGCTTTATGCTGTTGAAAAACGATTGATGCTTTCAATTCTGCCACGACCTCGGCCGCGCGAAGTAAACTTTGCGGTGGAGCAGCTAAAAGAGCGCGGATTTCGGCAAGGTTCTGGATTGCCCTATCCAAATCGATATTTCGTCAATGTTGATATTGATGTTGATGCGATGCGCGCAAGCTTCAATCAAAAGTGGCGCTCTCATTTGAAAAAAAGTGAGAAAAACGATCTCGAATTTGAGCATTGCGACGCGTCAAACATGTCGGAGTTTTGTCGCCTCTATGAAGAAATGACGGCGCGCAAGCAGTTCCCAGATTATTCAGCATATGATTCATTGCACCATTTGATGGACAACATCGATGAGAGTGCACGGCCGGAATTGTTCATTGTCCGAGAGGGTGGTGAGGCCGTTGCAGGTGGTGTGATTTTCACTGCGGGTGACACTGCGGTTTATTTGTACGGCGCGACCAATGATCGGGCGTTGCCATTGCGCGCTGGGTATTTCATGCATTGGCACATTATGCGTTGGTTATCGCAGCAAGAGCGCATCAAATGGTATGATCTTGGTGGAACAGATGGTTTCCTAGGATTGCATCAGTTTAAAAACGGTATGGTTGGTAAAGCAGGCGTTGTTTCAACTGTGCCGCATGTTTACAACTATGCCCATTGGTTTATCCCGCGTGCGCTCGGTAACCTTGCGTTTTTCGTGCGTGATGTGAAAGCAAACACAATGCGCAAGCTCAACGAACTTCGGTCAAAAAGTGGTAATCAGGACGGCTAGGTTTACTTGGTTGGCTGTTTAGCCCGCAAAAGCGCGTTTCAACTTATCGATCAGTCGCCCAGTTCGTCCCTTCACAACGAAGGGGCGATAGCCTTTTGTCGTCTTGGTGAAGGGAATTTCGAAGATTTTGTAGTCTTCGCCAAAAATGTGTTTTTCGAGATGCGCCGCTTCCTTCCAACCAAATCGCTTGAGCACGATTAGCGCTGTTCGATTTTCTGGCCGGGTAAAGGTGGACGCCTTGTGAAACTCGCCGTTGTCAAAATATTCGATCCAATATTTATTTGCCTTTTGCGCCAATCGAGACTTTCGAAATGCGGGAAGAATGTAAGACCAATACAGGAAGACGACACCATTGTCTGGTCCTGAAACCATAAAGCCGGCGCGTTCGCCGTCTAGTTTCAGAACCAGCAAATGGTGTGGATTGTGCTCAAACAACGCGGTCAAAAAGCCCATATTCATGCGCTGCTTCTCAAATGCTTTGAACTCTTCGGCGTAAAACTCAAGCTCGTCGATGGCTTGATGCACATGTTGCCATATCCAAGCGATGTCATTACGTGTCGCCGGGCCATAGGTTTCTTTTGGCGCGGCTTTCTCGTTTTCATCAGTCATCTAATTGCACTCGTCAGTTGGATCCCGGTCGACACCATATGAAAAGGGTGTTTAGCTTTGGTTTCTTTTGCAAAATGTGTCGCATCAATGCGGCAAATTGCGCAGATTTAGACGAAAAAGACGGATTAAGATATTGACCCAACGCGGCCAACCCTTTAGCCATTTGGTCACGGTGTTGTGGGGACAACGCGTGGCGTGCAAATTCACGTCACCAACCGTAAGTCCGGCAGAAATGCCCTTGTCAGTAGACTTTAAAATGAGGAGGAGTGGCAAATGAGTGATGCCATTTACCAACCATCGGACGACTTTGTCTCACACGCCTTGGTTGATGCCGCAAAATATCAAGAAATGTATGACCGGTCAGTGAATGACCCTGAAGGCTTTTGGGCAGATGCTGCGGGTCGCATTGATTGGTTTAAAGCGCCGACCAAAATTAAGAACACCAGCTTTGATTATGACAATGTGTCGATCAAATGGTTTGAAGACGGTGAGCTCAATGTTTCGGTGAACTGCATTGACCGTCATCTTAAAGATCGTGGTGACCAGGTTGCATTGATTTGGGAAGGCGATGAGCCAGGCAATGACGAGCACATCACCTATGCTCAATTACACCGCCGCGTTAGTCGTTTCGGCAATGTGTTGCGTGATCTTGGTGTGCAAAAGGGCGATCGCGTTACGATTTATTTGCCAATGATCCCTGAAGCTGCATATGCCATGCTGGCTTGTGCACGTATCGGTGCAGTGCACTCAATCGTTTTTGCAGGTTTCTCACCTGAAGCGCTGGCTGGCCGGATCAATGACTGTCATTCAAGCGTCGTTATTACCGCTGACGAAGGCCGTCGCGGTGGTAAAACTGTGCCGTTGAAAGCCAATGTGGATGAAGCGCTTAAGCATGCTCTTGGCGTGGACAAAGTGTTGGTTGTTGAAAACACGGGCAATGAAGTTGCGATGAAGGGTGGCCGCGATGTGTGGTGGCACGAGGCCGCAACTGGCATCGACGAGTTTTGTAAACCTGAGCGGATGAATGCGGAAGATCCGCTATTTATTCTATATACATCAGGCTCTACAGGCACACCAAAAGGCGTGTTGCACACAACCGGTGGCTATCTCGTTTATGCGTCCATGACGCATGAATACACATTCGACTATAAAGAAGGCGATATCTATTGGTGTACCGCTGATGTGGGCTGGGTCACTGGTCACTCCTACATCGTTTATGGTCCGCTTGCGAATGGGGCCACCTCTTTGATGTTTGAAGGTGTGCCGAACTATCCAGATGCGTCTCGCTTCTGGCAAGTTTGCGAAAAGCACAATGTCAACCAGTTTTACACGGCACCGACCGCGATCCGCGCATTGATGGGCGCTGGCGATGAATATGTCACCAAATGCGATCTATCATCGCTGCGCATTCTTGGCACCGTGGGTGAGCCAATCAACCCAGAAGCTTGGAATTGGTACAACGAAGTTGTGGGCAAAGGGAATTGCCCGATTGTTGATACTTGGTGGCAGACAGAAACTGGTGGTCACTTGCTGACACCGCTTCCAGGCGCGACGGCGACGAAACCAGGTTCAGCTACTAAGCCATTCTTTGGCGTGCAGCCAGTGATCCTTGACCCGCAATCGGGCGCGGAAATCACAGAAACAGCCGCCGAAGGCGTTTTGTGCATTAAAGACAGCTGGCCGGGTCAAATGCGTTCGGTTTATGGCGATCATGATCGTTTCGTGAAGACCTATTTTGCCGATTACAAAGGCTACTATTTCAGTGGTGATGGCTGTCGCCGTGATGAAGATGGTTATTATTGGATCACAGGCCGAGTGGATGACGTTTTGAACGTTTCTGGTCACCGGATGGGCACTGCCGAAATCGAAAGCGCGCTCGTGGCACACGAAAGTGTTTCTGAGGCTGCTGTTGTGGGTTACCCGCACGATGTTAAAGGGCAGGGCATTTATTGCTATGTGTCTTTGATGGCGGGCGAAGAAGCCAGCGACGAATTGACCAAAGAATTGCGCACATGGGGGCGTAAAGAAA
>CAJXLH010000292.1 GCA_913055925.1 uncultured Maritalea sp.
TTAGCTTTTCAAACTTCTTGGCTGCGATGTCGACAAGTTGATCGTGGTCGAGATTACCAGCAGCCGCCATGACCATTTTGTCGCCAACATAAGTGCGGTCCATGTATGAACGGATCGCCTCTGGCGTGAAGCTTTCAACCGACTCGATTGTACCGAGGATGTTTCGCCCAATCGGCTGGTCCTGATAGGCAGCACCCTGAAAGAGGTCGTACACATAGTCGTCTGGTGCATCATGGCTGGCACCGATTTCTTGCACGATCACATGCTTTTCGCGATGAAGTTCTTCTGGGGAAAACAGTGAGTTTTGCAAAATGTCTGCCAAGATATCGGCGGCGAGGCTCACATCTTCTTTGAGCACACGACAAAAGTAGCCGGTATTTTCAATGCTTGTGGCCGCATTTACGTCGCCACCCACATATTCAATCTCTTCCGCGATCTGACGCGCTGATCGGGTTTGCGTACCTTTGAAAGCCATATGCTCAAGAAGGTGAGAGATACCGTGTTCTTCGGCTGTTTCACAGCGAGACCCGGACTTCACCCAAACACCAACTGAAGCGCTTTCCAAGCTTGGCATTGAGTGTGTTACAACGGTCATCCCGTTGTCGAGTGTGGTTGAGCGTACTGGCAATTAACTACTCCCTTGGTGCGCGACCTTATGCGCGCGCACGTGATTTGATAAAGGCTTCCACTGCGTCTTGCGCATTTTCAAGGACCTCAAAGCGCTCCTCACGCTCATAGAGATCAGAAAGCCATGTCGGCAATTCAGCATCCACATCCGTTGCAGCTTTCACGGCAGCTGGAAACTTTGCGGGATGCGCCGTTGACAAAGTGATCATCGGCACATCTGCCGACAGATTTTCATTCGCTACCTTATAAGCAACCGCTGTGTGCGGGTCCATCAAGTAGCTCGCACCTTCAAGCACATTTTGTTGAATGGCGGCGGTTTGGGCTTGGTCAGATGTCCCTGCCCCAAAATCAGCACGGATCGACTTCAGAGCCTTTTCGCTTAGCGTGAAGCTGCCCGACTGCTTTAGCCCATCCATTTGCGTTTTGGTTTGATCTGCGTCACGGTCGTTTGCCTCAAACAGCAAACGTTCAAAGTTTGACGAGATTTGAATATCCATTGATGGGCTGGTTGTGGCGCTTACACCATCCATCTCATAGCGTCCAGTATCTAGCGTGCGGCGCAAAATGTCGTTCTCATTCGTCGCGATGATCAACTGCTTGATCGGCAGACCCATTTTTTGCGCGACATAGCCCGCAAAAACATCACCAAAGTTGCCCGTCGGCACGGTGAAACTCACCTCACGATGCGGGGAACCCAATGCAACAGCAGAAGTGAAGTAGTAAACCACTTGCGCAACGATGCGACCCCAGTTGATGGAGTTCACGCCGGAAAGGCTAACGCTGTCGCGGAAATGGTGGTTGTTGAACATGTCTTTGACGATGTTCTGACAATCGTCAAAGTTTCCTTCAAGCGCAATGTTGTGAACATTTGCATCCAACACTGTTGTCATTTGGCGCTGCTGCACCGGCGACACCATGCCTTTAGGGTGAAGGATGAAAATATCTGTATTCTCACGACCACGGAATGCTTCAATCGCCGCAGAACCCGTATCACCAGATGTGGCACCAACAATGGTAGCGCGTTGACCACGTTCACCAAGAATGTGGTCCATTACCCGCGCGAGGAACTGCATGGCAACGTCTTTGAACGCCAGCGTTGGTCCGTGGAAGAGTTCCAAGACAAAATGCCCATCGTCAGTTTGAACGAGTGGTGCAACGGCTTTGTGGCGGAATGTGCCATATGCTTCGTCGAGCATTTTCTTGAGTTTGTCGTCAGGGATTTCGCCATCGACAAATTGCGAGATCACCTCAAAGGCGACATCAGCAAATGGTTTGTTGGCAAGGCCCGCAATTTTTTGTTTGTCGAACTGTGGCCAAGTCTCAGGCAGATAAAGACCACCGTCGCGCGCAAGGCCCGTTAGAACCGCGTCACAAAACCCAAGGCGCGGCGCAAGACCGCGAGTACTGACATATTGCATAATAAATCCGTGAAATAATTCGGGCGCACCCTAGTGCTGAGTGTCGTTCGTTGCAAGTTCAGATGCGCGTTTCCGTCTCCACAACCAGAAAATAAGCAAAATCGGCGTCAAAATCGCCAGTGCAAACCATGTGAGCGCATATTCTAGGTGCCGATTTGGCAAATCCACCTCACCCAACAATGCAGGCTGCGGCAAAGCAATTACTTCTTCTGGCTGCCAGATCACGTAGAACGGTGCGACATTGTTCATCTCAGGAAAGAGAATAGTAGATATCCGCTCGGGATTGATGATCCAATCAACATTTTTGGAAAGGTCTGGCTCTAACGTTGCAGAGCCCGCCCGCTCCGGACGACGCAGAACACCTGAGATGATCATTTCGCCTGATGGCGGTGCCGCATAATTATCTGTGAAGGCGATTTCTTGTGGCACGAATCCTCGGTTCACATAAACGATGCCACCGCTTTTCAATTGGAAAGGCGTGACAATCCAATAGCCTGGACCGCTCTGGCGGTTCAGCTTTTTCGGCAGCGAAATAAACACCCGCGCTTGTGCCTGATCGAGAAACTGGCCTGTCATTGTTACGGGTTGAAAATCAATTGTGTCGACATCCAAACTTTCCCAAGCGCCGAGTTCAGAAACGGCAACCGGGGCGGCATTCGCGCGCGCTTCGGAGGACGCAATCAACTCTTCTTTCCACGCTTTGCGTTCCATTTGCCAAAATCCAAGCATGGCGAACAGCAGCGCTGCCATTAGCATGACACCAGCAAAAATGGCTGTGCCCATTTTGGAGTTACGTTTGTCTGTTGAAACCATTTTCGAACTTTCTCAACCGCGCTCGTTTGCGACTGAACGGGCCTCTTAAAACAAAAAAAGGGCGCGGAGTTGAACCCGCGCCCTGAAATCGATGTCGGTAGCCTAGTGGTGGCCAACCGCGACGCCCCATGAGCCCCATACATAGATGGCAGCAAATAGGAACAACCAGATCACATCAACAAAGTGCCAGTACCAAGCTGCAAATTCGAAGCCGAGGTGCTGTTTTGGTGTGAAGTGGCCTTTAAGCGCGCGGACCAAGCAAACGAACAAGAAGATCGTTCCTACAAGAACGTGGAAGCCGTGGAAGCCTGTCGCCATGAAGAATGACGCACCATAAAGGTTGCCAGAGAACCCAAAGCCTGCTGACGCATATTCAATGCCCTGAACGAGGGTGAAGATTGCGCCAAGGATAACAGTGAGGATCAAACCCCACTTTAGGCCTTCGCGGTCATCTTCAAGCACAGCATGGTGCGCCCAAGTCACTGTCATGCCTGAAGTGAGCAACAACAATGTGTTGTAGATCGGCAAGTGCCAAGGGTCGAACAATTCAACGCCATTTGGTGGCCAGTGTGCGCCAGTTGCAGCAACACGGGCAACTTGTTGAGCTTCATCGTAATAGAAGAAGAAATCGAAATACGCCCAGAACCAAGCAACAAAGAACATCACTTCTGAGGCGATGAACAAGATCATGCCGTAGCGGTGGTGAAGCTGAACCACTGGTGTGTGGTCGCCTGAGTGTGATT
>CAJXLH010000293.1 GCA_913055925.1 uncultured Maritalea sp.
GATACGCGCCACCAACCCGCGATCGCCAACTTGGGCGGCCAAACGGTCCGCAACGGTTTTGATCACCACGTCACCAGCAAGGTGGCCGTAGGTGTCGTTAACTTGCTTGAACTTGTCCAAATCCATACACAAGATCGCACATTTTGACTGGCCTTTTTGCTCGATAATTGCATCGAGCTGCTTGTCGAACTGCAGGCGGTTCGGCAGGCCGGTCAAAGCGTCATGCTCCGCCATAAACTTGTTATGTTCTTCGCTTTCCTGAATTTTGCGAACAACCTTGCCATATTTGGCCGCAAAAAAGATCAAACCGAAAGCTGTAAGCGCTGTCACCGCCGAAATAATCGGCAGGGCCATATCCCAAATTGGCTGTGACGGCTTAGCCGGCTCCCAAACGGCAACCACTTCCCCGCCCATTTTGCCGCCAATTGGCAACTGGGCCAACATCGGGTCAGCTTCTTGGGCTTCAACAATCGAGAAACGTTTCAGGCCGAGCTGATCGCGGATTGCGGCAAACAAAAACTTGTTAATTGGTCGAAACGTCAGCAAAACCTTCGGGTTGCCATCTGGCAAAACCTCAAGGATATCCGGCACAATGGCTTGCGCGACAACCATGCCCAAACGGTCTTCGACGATTCGAAAGTCCGCCGCATAGATGGCATTTTTTGACCAAATCGGGTCGCCTGTTGTGATGAAACCGTTGCCGCGTGGCACACGGTTCGCGAAATAGGCAGTTCGCGCTTGTTGGATGAGGTCGAAGTTTTCATCCACCCACTCCTTCCCATCAGATGGTGCAAGCACAATGTCGCGCAACACCGCGACCTCAACGTCGCCGCCAAATCCAACAATTGCGGTTTGGGAAATGTCTTCGTCTTCCCACAACTCGCCCGCAATCTCCTCATAGACGAATTCCATGTCGATATCGTCACGGTAGATTTCAAAAACAGTCTCATCCCAATAAGAGATTTTCGACTGTGAAACAGCGAGATCGCGGAGGTGCAAAGCGGTTTCATTGCGCACCAAATCCGCTTCAATGTCATATTGTACGCTATCAGCGACCTTGCTGGCGCCGGAAAGAATGAAAAAGTTCGATGCCAAAAATGCAACAATAATGGCAACGCATAGAAAGTAGATCCCAAGCGAGAGATTTCCGTGCTTCTTTATTGTTGAATTTGTCATTGAACTTCCCCGTTTTATGACAGGTAGTGTGACAAGCAAGTTTGAAAAACACGCTAAACGAACTGGTTGTTATTCAGTTAACCGCATATCTCATAATGCGATTCAGCTAAGCCGAACAAACAATTGATAATTAACCATATTCTTCGCGCCAGCATACCCGATAAGCGGGAGCAAAAACAACGAAACCAGCCTCAAAACAACAGGCTGGTTCCATTAGAAATTGATGTGAGCAGGTAAGTTAAGCCGCAAAAACCGATTTGTTGTACGCAAGACCTTTTTGCTCAATCTCAAACGTATCGACAACCATATCAAGCTCAAGTGCTTGGTTCTCACACTGCTCGATTGCAGCATTTGTTTCTTCAACAAGGGCAGCGTTTTGCTGGGCCATCTCGTCAATTTGGCGAACCGCTAGCCCGACTTCGGAAATTGTGGCCGCTTGCTGCGTCATCGCCACTGAAATTTCTTCGACAAGACCGCTGCTGCGTGAGATTTTCTCCACAATTTGACCGACTTGCTCACTGGCATCAGCAACAAGTTTGGTGCCCTGCACTACTTCTTCAGTCGATTTTTCAATCAGCTCTTTAATCTCGCGAGACGATTCCGCCGCGGATTGCGCCAAGCGACGAACTTCTACCGCCACAACGGCAAACCCTTTGCCTGCCTCGCCCGCACGCGCCGCTTCCACAGACGCGTTAAGGGCCAACAAGTTGGTTTGAAACGAGATATTGTCGATTACGCTAATGATATTAGAGATTTCGGTTGCGGAAGCCGCAATGCCTTCCATCGCCCGGTTTGCGTTGCCCATCACATCACCGACAAGAGCAGCGTCGTTCGAGACCTGCGTCGTGGAATCTGCCGCTTCGGTCGCCTTTTTCTGCGTATCTTCAACACCAGCTGAAATCTGCTCCACTGCGGCAGATGTTTCTTCTACTGCTGCCGCCTCTTTGGCGGTGCGCTCACTCAAATCGTTCGCACCAGCCAGAATTTCGCTTGTTGCAGAGCGCAACGAAGCAGACGTTTCGCGTAATCGTTTTACGATTGTGCGGAACTGCTCCATCGTCTTGTTCACAGCAAGACGCACATCATCCAACTCACCAACCAACGGTTCAGAAATTGTTTGGGACAGATCGCCTTCGCTCATCCGCTCCAAGGCTTCGCCAAGGATTGAGACCGCCTTTTTGCGACCCGTGATGTCTGTCGCATATTTGACAACCTTAAACGGCCGACCTTCTGCGTCAAAGATAGGGTTGTAGGATGCTTGAATCCAAATCGCGCTGCCGTCTTTTGTGAACCGCTGATACTCCGCAGCAGCATATTCACCGCGCGCTAAACGCGCCCAAAACTCTTGGTACTCTGGGCTACTTGCCTCGTTTGGATCAACAAATATCCGGTGGTGCTGACCGACAATCTCCTCGAGACGATAACCGACTGCGTCCAAAAAGTTCTGGTTTGCGTTGAGAATTGTGCCATCAAGTTCGAACTCAATAACAGCTTGTGAACGCCCAATGGCCTCAATCTGACCTTGCGCGTCAGCGGATTGCTGTTTTTGAGCGGTGATGTCTGAAGCAAATTTGATGACCTTTACCGGCTCACCTTTGGCATCGAAAACAGGATTGTAGGTCGCCTGGATCCAAATCTCGTCGCCGTTTTTATCAATGCGTTTATATTCATCAGAAAAGAACTCACCGCGCGCGAGGCGTTGCCAAAACTCTGCATATTCAGCACTCGCGGCGTAATCTGGCTCCACAAACATGCGATGATGTTTACCGACGATTTCGTCTAGCTCATACTTCACAGCGCCAAGAAAGTTCTCGTTCGCCTGAAGAATATTGCCTTTAAGGTCAAATTCAATGACAGCTTGTGAGCGCGATATCGCCTCAACTATTGAATTGGCATTTTCCGCATCCGACTTCTGCGCGCCATTCAAAAACCGACCAATCATATCCGACCTCGTTGTTCTATTTTCTTCTCAAGGCTTTGAGTATTCACATATTCAAATTAACAAATTGCAACCGATTGCAAATTCACGTCAACTTTTGCAATCGATTGCCAATGGTTTCAATTATTGAAACCTAACACACTGTGGCAAAAGCAATATTTTTTATGGCAAATGTCAATCACGCGATGAGATTGCAACCGCCGACCGCGACTTTGCACATAAAAACGCAAATATGCGCGTTAACGGATTTTATTGAAGAAAGGTCGTGGAGCGGGTAGCGGGAATCGAACCCGCATATTCAGCTTGGAAGGCTGCTGCACTACCATTGTGCTATACCCGCAAAGGGTCATCCAAAGCATTGAAATGGTGGAGGGGACTGGATTCGAACCAGTGTAGCCTAAGGCGCCAGA
>CAJXLH010000294.1 GCA_913055925.1 uncultured Maritalea sp.
CTGATTGCCCACGGTTGAACGGCGGGTCAAACCAAAACCAACGTTCCACCGGAAAGTCCGCTTCCATCACCACATCGGCAATCAAAAAATTGTCTTCGAAAACGCGGCCGTCGAAGTCCAAGCCGAGCATCGAGCGGATCGGAGAGCTCGCGCCGTCACAAACGATCAACCAGTCGGCATGTAGCTCATAAGCCCCGTCTGGCGTGTCGATAGTCAGCTCAGCGCCATCGGAATTGTTGACGACATTCGTGACCTTGTTCTGCCCGCGAATTTCAATTTGCTTGCCTTCGCGCTGCAGCTCGAAAACCCGCTCGACCAAATATTGCTCGAAATAATATTGCTGTAGATTAATGAAGGCTGGCCGTTTGTGACCGCCCTCAGGCAACAGGTCGAACGCGTATACTTGACGCTCGTCGAAAAAGACTTTGCCAAGGTTCCATACAACGCCCTTGTCGACAAACTCATCACCACAGCCCAAACGGTCCAAGATTTCAAGAGGGCGCTTGGCGTAGCATACCGCGCGCGATCCCCAGCTCACCTTGTCATTGTCGTCAACAACGACCACAGGTTCGTCCTGCATTGCCAAATCGATGGCTGCACCCAAGCCAATTGGGCCAGCACCAACAACGACCACTGGGCGCTTAACCGGCTTAACTGCATCCTGATCGGCGTGCCGCTGATAAGGATATAGCGGCGTTTCAAAGATCTTGGTCATTCTCCCTCCCTCAAAAGAATGATCGCGCGGAACTGACAGAATTGGGCGCTAGCCTTGCAGCTGGTTCCACATGTCAAGGTCACGTTCAGCTGTCCAAACGCGTGGCGTTTCGATATCAAGCGCCTCGTCATAGGCACGCGAAACGTTAAACGGTAGACAGTGCTCATAAATCGCATAGTCGCCAAATTTCGGATCACATTCGGCACGCACGGCGTCCCATGCCTCTTTCAGCGAGCCACCCCGGAGAGCGACCTGCGCAGCGGGCAGATATGTCGAACGCACAAAATCTTTGGTGCTGTCGAGCGCCGCGTTGACCATTTCTTTGCCGACAAGCGCATCACCGCGCCCCGGCGCAATGGCGTCCACATCCCAAGAACGAATAGCTTCAATTGTGTTGGGCCAGTCATGGAAATGACCGTCGCCGCAATAACAAGCTGATTTATATTCAACAATATCGCCAGTGAACATCACGTTCTCGTCGCCGACATAGGCAACAATATCACCAGCAGTGTGTGCGCGACCAAGATGCATCAGATCAACTCGGCGCTTACCGAGATATACCGACATGCGCTTGGAAAATGTCGTGCTTGGCCATGTAAGGCCAGGAATAGATTCGTGACCTTGGAAGAGACGCGGGAAACGTCCAAATTCGCTATCCCAATCTTCCTGCCCACGCTCGGCCACCATAGAACGCGCCTTTTCAGACATGATGATTTGGTTCGCGCCATATGCGGACGCACCCAGCACCCGCACTGCATGATAATGGGTCAATACCACATGTGTAATTGGCTTATCGGTGACGCTGCGCACCTTCTCGACAACCATATTGGCAAGGCGCGGCGTGGCCTGCGCGTCAACAATCATAACGCTATCGTCGCCGATGATCACGCCAGTATTCGGGTCACCTTCTGCCGTAAAAGCATAAAGATCACGCCCCACCTCGGTGAATGAGATCTTTTTATCTTCCATGTCAGAGGTGGATGCGAATGCCTTCGCCATATTATGTTCTCCCTATCTCATGTCTTTTCGCCAGTGGCGTTGGTCAACAAACGTCACGCGCAAATGCAACCGTCAAGCGGCCAAAATGTCCGCCACCAAATTAGTTTCACGTGTAACCATGTCAAGTGCAACTTTTGCAGAGTTCGATCAGTTTTGAGTTAAATCAACATTAGAACACAGCAAAACCACTAAAGTGGATTGTAGATTTAGGGGACAAGCATGAGTGAACAAACAAAACTAAAGCGCGTATTGAATCTGCCACTTTTGATCTTTTATGGCGTCGGCGTCACCATCGGCGCGGGTATTTTCGCACTGATCGGCGAAACCATTGGCATCGCCGGAAACAATGCGCCAATTGCGTTTCTCATCGCCGGCATCATTGCGGCTGCTACGGGTCTTTCATATGCGAAACTGGCAGCCGTCTATCCACGAGCTGCCGGCGAGGCTGTATTCGTCAACATTGGGATTGGTCCCAATTGGGGGCGCTTTGTGGGTCTGGCCGTAACCGCCACTGCGATTATTTCCAGCGCGGTGATCTCACTTTCCTTTGCTGGATATTTAGGGCAACTCATCAATTTGCCACAACCTTTATTCGTTGCCGGCATAATTGTATTTCTCACCATTATTGCTAGCCTTGGCGTAACGCACTCAATTGTCTTTGCAGCGATCATCACGGCAATAGAAATCAGTGCACTTATTCTAATTATTTGGGTTGGCGGTGACAAACTCATCAGCCTGTCAAACTGGCAAGCAGCATTCTCCCCGCCAAGTGATCTTGCCCAATGGTCCGCTATTTCATCAGCAGCCATTTTGGCCTTCTTTGCCTTTGTGGGTTTTGAAGATATTGAGAACATGGCGGAAGAGACCATCAACCCCCATGTCAATGTTCCTCGCGCCATAATTGGCACCTTGATCATCACCGTAATTGTATACGCGCTCGTCGCCTTAATCGCAGTGTCCGCGCAAGACCAAAACGCCATCGCGAGTAGCCAAGCCCCATTGGCAACTCTTTATGCACAGCTCACCGGCAGCAATGGCGACCTTATCGCTACCGCCGCGTCAATTGCGATGATTAACGGCGTTCTGGTGCAAATTGTGATGGCATCACGCGTGATGTTTGGCATGGCCAAAGAGGGTCTATTGCCGGAAATTTTCTCACGCGTGCACCCGCAGCGCCAAACCCCAATCATCGCCACCATTGTTGTCGCATCTCTAACCGCGCTGCTGGCCTTTACCTTTCCCCTTGGCGGTCTTGCTCGCGCAACATCTGTGATCATCCTATCGGTGTTTACTCTGGTAAACTTCTCGCTGTGGCGCATTGGAAGTCGCGTTGATGCACATAAAAGCTTGGTGCGTTGGCGTTGGCTTGGCTTGGTCGGCGCGGCAATCTCCGCGGCACTGATCGTTATTGAGATTGGACTTCAATTGACCTAGATTTGAAGTCTCAACAATTTCGGGCGGGCCATGTTCGAACTATCGCTTTTGACAATTTTGCATGTTTCGCTGGTCGCCATGATCACCCTGCGGATCTTGATCCGTGAGGATTTGTCCGGCGCCGCGCGGCTGGCGTGGTTCATCACCATTTTGACACTACCTATCGTTGGTCCGGTGACTTACATCATGCTCGGGGAGATCTATATCGGGCAAAAGCTTTTCGCCCGCTATCGAGATATTGGCTTGCAATTGCTCGACCTCAAACGGGTTTACGAGGGCAATGAAACAGATGTGCTTGAAAAAATTGAGCCTCAATATCGAGAGGCCTTC
>CAJXLH010000295.1 GCA_913055925.1 uncultured Maritalea sp.
AGAAGCTTTGGGCATTTTCTCATTCTTGGTTGCCCTATTGCTATTGTTCGCCGTTTAATCAGCGCGACACTTATCCTCAGGCAGCCCGACACGCATTCGCGATATTGGGCTGCCTGAAGTCATACCAGCACCTAACCAGTGCAAAAGAAATGCTCAAAGCTTGGTCAATGCTGAACAAGTGGTTTGAGCGATAAGAATTTTAGGTATCGAAGATGGCAGGCAGCACAGATAAAGACACCCACGCGACAACTGAGGCGCACGGTGGCGATCACGGTACAGGCGTATTTCCGCCGTTTGACTCAGCGACATATGGCTCGCAACTTCTTTGGTTAGCGATCAGCTTTGCTGCGCTTTACTTCTTGATGAGCCGTATCGCATTGCCGCGTATCGGTGAAATTTTGGAAGTGCGCCGCGATCGTATCGAAGGTGACTTGGCTGAAGCGGAACGTCTTCGTCAAAAAACCGACCAAGCTATCGAAGCTTACGAAACTGAATTGGCAGACGCCAAAAACAAAGCGCACAGCATTGCTGAAGATACACGCGAGAGCATCAAAAAAGATCTCGACGCGAAACGCGCTGATGTTGAAGCAGACCTCGCCAAGAAAATGGCATCGGCTGAAAGCCGCATCCAGTCTACTAAGGCTGAAGCGCTTGGCCATGTTGAAGAAATTGCAAGCGACACTGCGCATACTATCGTGTCCAACATTGTTGGCCGCACAGCGCAAAAGGCAGCAAAAGACGCCGTCGCTAAGGTTGTGAAAGGCTAAGACAGATGGAACTTGATGCAACCTGGTGGGCATTTATTGGACTTGTTGTATTCCTAGGTATCGTTGTGTACCTCGGTGTGCCAAAGCAAATCACCAAAATGCTCGACGACAAGTCGAAAAAAATCTCTGACGATTTGGACGAAGCAAAGCGTCTTCGTGAAGAAGCTCAAGGTCTTTTGGCAGAATATGAGCGCAAGCGTCAGGCAGCTGAAGAAGAAGCGCAAGAGATCGTTGAAGCTGCAAAAGCAGAAGCGACACGATTGACTGAGGAAGCGCAAGCTTCTTTGGAAGATTTGATCTCCCGCCGCACTAAGGCTGTTGAAGAGAAAATCGCTCAAGCAGAAGCTCAGGCAATTGCTGATGTCCGTGCACGTTCTGCAGACATCGCGGTTGAAGCAGCTAAAGTTGTTTTGACTGACAAGATGGCAGACAAAGGCGACGCGCTGATCGACCAAGCGATTAAAGACGTTTCAGCAAGCTTGAACTAAGCACGACGCTTCTTTCGGTTTTGAAGAATTTTGGCGGGCCCTTTTGGGGCCCGTTTTCTTTGTTTTACCATAGGGAATAGGTTTATGAGCAACTCAACATTAGAAGTCGGCCGCGAACTTTCAGAACATTTAAACCCTGGAATGGAAGATGCACTTGAGGCGCGTTACGGTCATTTGTTGCCAGGAATGGCACAAGCGGTCGTCGATTTTGCCTATGGCCAACAATATGCGCGTGAAGGCCTGCCGTTGCGCGATCGCTACCTTGCAACCATTGCTGCTTTAACCGCGCTCGGCGGGCAAACAGCACCACAGTTAAAGGTGAACATTGCGGGCGGCCGCAAGGCAGGCCTAACGCAAAAAGAAATCGCAGAAGTGATTTGGCAAATGTCGCTTTATGGTGGCTTTCCAGCGGCGATCAATGGCCTAAACGCGGCGTTGGAAGTATTTGCAGAGGAAGAAAACACTTCAACCTCAACAGCGGACTAGGTTGACCATCCACACCTTGACCATATGGACAATTATTAGATTGCACTTTCAGTACCAGATCGCCACACTGCGGCCCATGAATCACATCGACACAGGAAGCCCAAATGTCTGAGTATGTCATTAAAGGCGCTCAGACCATCGTCACAATGAACCCGTCTCGCGACGAGTTGATTGCGCACGATATTCGGATCAAAGATGGTGTGATTGCCGAGATTGGCCCTGATCTAACTGGCGGCGAAACCGTTCACGCTGCGAACGGTGTGATTACACCTGGCCTTGTGAACACCCATCACCACTTGTTCCAATCGATGACAAGGGCTGTACCGGGTGGACAAGACGCGTTGCTGTTTGGCTGGCTACAATCGCTTTACCCGATTTGGTCCAAAATGGGACCCGAACACATGTTTGCTGCGGCGCAAGTCGGGCTTGCCGAGCTCGCACTATCCGGCTGCACCATGTCGTCCGATCATATGTATCTGTTTCCCAACGGATCGACACTGGACGACTCCATTGAAGCGGCTCGATCAGTTGGCTTGCGCTTCCACGCTACGCGCGGTGCCATGTCGATTGGTGAAAGCGATGGCGGATTGCCGCCGGACATGCTGGTTGAAGTTGAAAGCTATATCCTCAAAGACAGTATTCGCGTTGTTGACCGATTTCACGACCCTAAAGATGGCGCAATGGTACGGGTTGGCCTCGCCCCCTGCTCTCCTTTCTCGGTCAGTCGAGAACTGATGCGCGATAGCGCAGACCTTGCGCGCGACAAAGGCGTCTACCTGCACACTCATCTCGCCGAGAATGATGAGGACATCAAATATAGTTTGGAGAACTTTGGCTGTTTGCCTGGGCAATATGCCGAGGACTTAGGCTGGACAGGTGACGATGTTTGGCACGCGCATTGTGTGAAGCTTGAGAAGAGCGAAATTGACCTCTTTGCGCGCACAGGCACAGGCGTTGCACATTGCCCATGTTCAAACTGTCGTTTGGGTTCAGGCATCGCCCCTGTGCGCGAAATGTGCGATGCGGGCGTAAATGTGGGCTTGGGCGTTGACGGCTCTGCTTCCAACGACGCAGCACATTTGCTGTCAGAAGCGCGTCAGGCACTGCTGCTTCAACGTGTCAAAAATGGTGCGGACGCCATGTCGGCACGCGAAACGCTGGAAATCGCTACACTTGGCGGCGCCAAAGTGCTTGGCCGCGAGGATTGCGGTTCAATTGAGGTCGGCAAACGCGCTGATATGGCCATTTGGGACCTCGGCAATGTTAGTGCGTCTGGAAACTGGGATCCCGTCGCTGCATTAGTGCTCACAGGACCGCATTCTGTTAGAGATTTGTTTGTCGAAGGTCGTCAGATCGTTCGTGACGGACAACTGACCACAATAGATCTGGGCCGTGCTGTCGAAAGGCACAACGATCTCGCAAAAACGTTGATGGACTAAAAAACGCTACTGCAGTTTCAACCGCATATGGGGCAATTCGCGCCCGGCGATCGAGCCGGATGGAAAAGTGCCAAACTGCTTAAATCCCATACGTTCATAAAACGGCGCCGCGCCGGGGTCGGCGACGACATTCATCACCGTGGCGCCTTTTGCGCGGGCCGTATCGACCGCCCACTTAAATAGCAAGCGCCCGACGCCTTTGCCGATGAACTCGGGGTCGATGAACAGTTTTTCCATTTCAGCGGTGGTGCCATCAAGCACAAGGTGTAAAACGCCCGCCG
>CAJXLH010000296.1 GCA_913055925.1 uncultured Maritalea sp.
CCATTGCCGCTTTGTTTTGGCATTGGTCTTTTTCAGATGCTCGCCTTAGTGCCTGGTGTATCTCGTTCTGGCGCGACCATTGTCGGCTCGATGCTGATGGGTACCGATAAACGCAGTGCCGCTGAATTCACTTTCTTCATCGCCCTGCCAATTATGACCGGCGCTTTTGGATACGACCTTTACAAAAACATCGATTTGATCACGTTCGATGCCGGTCTCAACATCGCGGTTGGCTTTGCGGCAGCCTTTGTCGTTGGCGCAATTGTGGTGCGCTATTTGCTCGACTTTGTTTCAAAGTTCGGCTTTTCGATTTTTGGCTGGTGGCGGATTATTGTGGGCACAATCGGCCTGATCGCCTTCGGCGTTATTGGCTAAAACCATAACGCAAAAAAGTCGCTTACTTCGCAGCGTCCGGCATGTTTTCTTCAAACTGGCCATTCTTTTTGAAACGCCACAGATAGGTTGGCAAAATCGCATCCATTGATGTGGGCTGAATGCCAAAGGCTTTCAGCGTGCGCTTCTGCTTTACGGCCTCGTCAGAAACAATATTGTCGCGTTGCAGCAGTTTCACTTGGTCCGGCGTCAGCATTGGCCTTGGCAAAATTTGCATCAACGAGCCA
Organism: uncultured Maritalea sp.; assembly: GCA_913055925.1. Taxonomy (GTDB): domain Bacteria; phylum Pseudomonadota; class Alphaproteobacteria; order Rhizobiales; family Devosiaceae; genus Maritalea. The sequence goes on from CAJXLH010000296.1 coordinate 621, forward strand.
AGAATGCTCGCAACCGGTGTTGGGATTGGTAGCAACAAATTGTTGCGCTCGATCTCGTTCAACAAGCGCTGCAAAAGCTCTCGCATTGTTTCAACGTCTTGACCGCCCAGCTCGTAGATTTTTCCGCCTTTAACGCCGCCATTGGCCGCTTTCGCAAATGCTTCTGCCACGTCACCGACATAGATCGGCTGGTATTTGGTGCCGCCACCGACCAATGGCAAAAACGGCGCCATGCGCGCCAAAGTGCCAAAACGATTGAAGAAGTCATCTTCAAGACCAAAGATGATCGACGGACGGATGATCACAGCAGAAGGAAACTCCTTCAACACCGCTTCTTCACCCAAGGCCTTTGAGCGCGCATAATCGCTATCGCTATCTTTGTCGGCACCAATGGCCGACATATGCACAAGCGTTTCAACGCCTGCGGCTTTGGACGCCTCGGCAACCGTTTTTGCACCCATATGCTGCACGGCATCAAAATTTTGCTTGCCGCGCTCGAACAAAATGCCGGTCAAATTGATAACAATGTCCGCGCCTTTTACTGCACGGGCGACAGAATCCGCGAAACGCACATTGGCTTGGATCGGCTGGACCTGACCAACATTCCCAAGCGGCTTAACATGGCCAGCAAGATCAGGGCGGCGTACCGCGACACGAATGCGATAACCTTGGCTCGCCAAAAGCTGCACCAATTGGCTTCCTACAAAACCAGATCCACCGAAAATTGTGACAAGCTTTTGAGACTGATCAGCCATTACCATTCACCCTAAGAAAAACGCCAATCCAATTGACGCGTGTGCGACCACTAAATTTGTTTCGTGTTTAGCTTGGTCTGATAGGGTTTGTCGAGGCCCGCGCCTGCATTATTTTGCCGCGGCGCCTCCCTTCTCAGCTATCTCGAAAGAGGCGCCGTCACGCGATGCAGATAGTGAACCATTTCGCCGGGCACTAAGGGTTCAAGCGTCGTGCGCACCCTTTGATGATATTGATTGAGCCAGGTCAGTTCTGTGTCTGTCAGCATTTCAACCAGAATTGGCCCCACATCGATGGGGATCAATGTCATCGACCTAAAAGTCAAGAAGCCGCTTGGCTCCTCCAAAATCTCAGCCAAATTTTCAATACGAATGCCATATTCGCCCGCCACATAGTAGCCAGGTTCAATGGTCAAAATCATGCCCGGCACCAGTCCGATTTCGTTGATGGCGCGGCCGATACGTTGTGGCTGTTCGTGTACCGACAAATTGTGCCCAACGCCGTGCCCTGTCCCATGGTCAAAATCTTTATCGATGGCCCACAGTGGCGCACGGGCCAAGGCATCAATGTGATGCCCGTAGGTTTTTGGTGGGAACTTCAAACTGTTAACCGCAATCAACCCCTTGAGGACCGCCGTATAGTTTTCACAAAACGCGGTTGATTGAGATTTGAATATAAATGTGCGGGTTGCATCGGTGGTGCCTGATGTGAACTGACCACCTGAATCATGCAAATAAACAGCGCTTGGGTCGAGCACGCTATTTGACTCTTTCGTGACCTTATAGTGGCACATTGCCCCGTTGGGTCCTGCACCTGCGATCACATCAAAACTGGGTTGTTCAAAACCGGGAAGTTCCTGTCGAAACGCGGTAATCTTTTCAACCGTTTCCATTTCTGTTATCGGCCTACCGGCATCAAAACGCGACTGCACATTTTCTTCTAGCCAATACAGGAACTTCAGCCACGCAATGCCATCTTGAACATGACAGTCGCGCATACCTTGCAATTCGGTTTGATTTTTTTTCGCTTTTGCCAGCGTTATTGGGCTGGCCTGTTTAACCAGCTGCTTCTCATCGCCCACTGCGAATTGCACAGCGACCGCCCCCATTGCAGGATCGACGCTAAACGTTTTGCCGCTTTGGGATTGGCTTTCGAGGTCCGACAAAAATGACGCCGGGTTGCGCACTTGAACGCCATCTAGTTCAAAAGCGCTTAGATCCTGCGGCACCTTTTCTTGTGCGACATACCAATTGGTGGTGCCGTCGTGGTCAATAGTCAAAAAGGAGTTCACGAACGGATTGAATGCAATATCATCACCACGAATATTTAGGAGCCAAGCGATATTGTCAGGCTGATTTTCAACCAACACATCCGCTTTTGCAGTCCTCAGCTCGTTTGCGATCCGGTCTCGTTTCGAAGAAGATGTTTCCCCGCACAATTCTTCGGTGAAGGCGCGCGCCTGAGCCTTTGATGGCGTCGGTTGGTCGAGCCACAAGGCATCGATCAGATTATTATTGGTGGCGACCAAACTATTGTGCGATTGCTGCGCAGCCTCAGTCCATTCCGCATGCCATTTCAGGGAAACGTGCATCGGGTCGAAGCCAAAAACTTTGTTCGATGCCTTGAGCCCACGCAACCAGTCCGCCAATGGCTCATCGTGCAAGTGGCGGAAAGTAAATAGCTCTGCCGGGCACTGTTCGGCGGCCTGCACTGTGTAACGCCCATCGATAAATAGCACCGCCTCGTCCATCGTGATGACAGCCACCCCCGCGGAGCCCGTGAACCCGGTCGCCCAAGCTAAGCGTTGATCGCAAGGCGCGACATATTCAGCCATATGCGCGTCAAAGCGCGGTACAATTAATCCGTCAAAGCCATCGCCACGCATTTTCTCGCGCAATAGCGAAAGCCGCATGGCCTGCGGGTTGTTATGATCCAACATTTATTGCCTCGTTTATTGAGCTGCGCGCTGTTTTTCTTCAACGCGTTGGCGAATGCGGTCAACATCCACCTGTGGGGTCGCATTGAATAGCGTGCGGGTATATTCATGTTGCGGGTCCGCAAAAATCTTATCGCGGCTTTCAT
>CAJXLH010000297.1 GCA_913055925.1 uncultured Maritalea sp.
CTGTGGCGCCGAAACTGTCGCCTCAAGTCGGCTGATCTCAACCGGGATTTCAAAAGTTTGCTGACGTTGGTTTGCAACCACATCAAAGGTGCCGCCACCGCTGACTTCCGGTCCTGTAATCGAAACACTATAGCTGCCTTCGTCAAGTTTGGTCGAGATTTTGCCTTCGCTATTGCGGCTGTCGACCAATGCGTTGCCCGCATCGGAAACAGACCACGACATCGGCATGTCTTTAACTTCGTTGCCGTCTTGATCGATCGGGGTCAGGGACACGGTAGGTACAACTGCCACGACAGTTTGTTGAAGCGCCTTAACAAGACCTGCGCCATCGCTGGCTGAGAAATATTGGCCACCGGTGTTTTCAGCCAAACAGGCAACCTGTTTGCCTTCTTCCTTGGTAAGGCCAAATCCGACGACGTGTGCAGTGAAGCCTTGCCCTTGTTCGGCGAGCAATTTGCCGAGTTCACAAACATTGGCTTCACAAGTTTCCAATCCGTCGGTGATCAATACGACGGTTGCTGCGTCTTCTGTGTAACGTAATTCTTCGGCTGCCTTCTTCACTGCATCAGTGAGCGGCGTTTTGCCTAAGAATTTCATCTTGTCGGCTTTTTCAACAATCGTGCTTGCTGTGCCAAGGGCAGGGGGCACGACCAGTTCAATGTCAGAACAGTCGCCCTTTTTGCGGTGGCCATATGCCATTAGGCCGAGTTCTGTGGTTTCGGGTACCGATTTGAGCACTTCGCGCAGCGTGTCACGCGCAATTTGCAGTTTCGGCACGCCATCAATCTGGCCCCACATTGAACCTGATCCATCAAGCACAATCATGGTGCGTTCGTTGGCTAAGGTCGCGCTTGCGGCGAATAAGCCAAAACTAACGGCTGCTGTGGCGAATAAAGTTTTGTGCATTTTTCCTCCAAATGGCCCGATTGTTGAAGGGCAATTGTTGGACGGAAAGCTAACCCAAACTGGGCAGGATTACCAACCTATGGATATCCATAAGGTTACGCCGTGCGACAAGTTGGCGGTGCATAGCACTCTTCATTGCATCAGGTATGGTGAAAACAGACTAGTTGGTATCATCGCAACACTGCTAAGTTGATCAGCGGCAACATTTTAAGGATAGACCAATGAAACTCGAATCTATTGCGCTCCATCACGGCTACGAATCTGAAGCTACAACAAAAGCGGCGGCTGTGCCGATTTATCAAACCACGTCTTACACGTTTGATGATACGCAGCACGGCGCTGATCTTTTTGACCTCAAAGTTGAGGGCAATATTTACACGCGGATCATGAACCCAACGACAGCGGTTCTTGAGCAACGCGTGGCGGAGATGGAAGGCGGCATCGCCGGTTTGGCATTGGCATCTGGCATGTCGGCCATCACTTACGCTATCCAAACGATTGCAGAGGCGGGCGACAACATCATCTCTGTGGCGCAGCTTTATGGTGGCACATACAATTTGTTCGAGCATACCTTGCCGCGCCAAGGCATTGATGTGCGCATGGTAGATGCGAGCTTTGAAGGCATCGAGAAGCTTTTCGATGGCAAAACCAAAGCTGTATTCTGCGAGAGCATCGGTAACCCAGCGGGCAACGTCGTTGACATAGAAAAGCTGGCTGAGATTGCTCATGCGCACGGTGTGCCAGTTATCGTCGACAACACGGTTGCAACGCCATATCTCTGCCGTCCGGTTGATCATGGCGCAGACATTGTTGTGCATTCATTGACCAAATATATTGGCGGTCACGGCACATCAATTGGTGGCATTATTGTTGATAGCGGTAAGTTCGATTGGGCCGCCAATAAAGAGCGCTTCCCACTTTTGAATGAGCCTGATCCATCTTATCACGGCGTGGTTTATACCGAGGCGCTTGGACATGCAGCCTTTATCGGTCGGGCACGGGTTGTGCCGTTGCGTAACACCGGTGCTGCGATTTCGCCAATGAATGCATTCCTTATCCTTCAAGGGCTTGAAACGCTTGGTCTACGGATTGAACGTCACTGCGAAAACGCTCAGCGTGTGGCGGAGTATCTTGAAGGTCACGACAAGGTTTCATGGGTGAACTATGCCGGCCTTCCGTCATCTCAATACAACGAGTTGGCCAACCGGATTTCTGGTGGTAAAGCGTCAGGGATTTTGAGTTTTGGCATTAAAGGTGGCCGCGACGCGGGTGCAAAGTTCATTGATGGGCTTCAGATGATTTTGCGTCTTGTGAACATTGGTGACGCGAAGTCGTTGGCTTGCCATCCTGCATCAACAACACACCGTCAGTTGAGTGCAGATGAGCTTAAGGCGGCTGGTGTTTCTGAAGATCTTGTGCGGATTTCTGTAGGCATTGAGCATGTCGACGACATCATTTCTGATATCGATCAGGCACTTGCTCAGGTCTAGCGAGCTTTGGGTTGCGCTCTTCGCGCGGCCCTTTTTCTTGGAATGAGTTCTACCCCTTATCAAGAAACACCGCCTTCTCGCCAGCAATCGCGTTGGGCGGAGCAGTTTTGGCGATTTGAAGCCAAGTCGGACGGCGATGCGATTATATTGCCCGACGGGCGTTCGGATGTGATGTTTAAGTTTCGTCGACGCGGCGAAGTTGCCGAGGCACTTGAGCCCATCATCACTGCACCGGCGACAGAACCTTATGTGGTAGAATACAATATGGGTGACTGCTGGGTTGGTGCGCGCTTGCAGCCAACGCAAACGGCAAGATTGATGAGGGCAGTGCCGGACTTGTCACTTGGCGGCATTGTGCCTGGCGCAGAAGCTGTTGCCATTCTTTGTGGGTCGAACGCTGTTACTTCAGAAAAACTGCATGAGAGCGATCTGCCGACAGCGCTTGAGCGATTTGTCATATCGCTACCTGAAATTGCGCCGTTAAATGGAGTGCGGGAAGCCATTGACTTGCTGCATTTGACCGGCGGACGTATTGCGGCAGCGATGCTCGGACAATCGGTGGGGGTATCAGAACGGCATCTGCGCCGTACTTTCCAGCAAGCGGTTGGCATGTCTTTAAAGGATTATGGACAGATTGTGCGGTTTCACCGGGCGTTGCGAATGTTGGTCAGTTCACAGATCAAGCCGGCTGAAGTTGCTTATGAATGTGGATATGCCGACCAAGCCCACATGGCGCGCAGCTTTAAAAGATTTGGCGGCTTCACGCCCTCCAGAGTGCCCGAAAACATCTCATTACCCGGTCTGCCAATTTAGTTGATCTTTGGCCGATTTGTTCAAGCCGCAGCGAACCGACGTGCTTAGTGTGACCGCATAAAATGAGGATTAATCATGCAATTCGCTTACACCATTCTTTATGTCACAGACGTCACCAAAACCGTAGAATTTTACGAAAGGGCATTCGGCCTTAAACGCCGCTTCATTCACGAAGCAGGGGATTACGCTGAAATGGAAACAGGCGCGACTGCGCTAACTTTTGCGAGCGAAAGCGCCGCTGAA
>CAJXLH010000298.1 GCA_913055925.1 uncultured Maritalea sp.
TATATTGATGCTGAAGAACCGCATTTACGCCAATGGTATGTCGAAAGGTTCTTGCGTTTGCGCGAAACGGCCTTTCGAGACCCATCGAGCTTTTTCCATCGCTTCTCGAAACTCAATATCGAAGAAGCAAAAGAACTTGCTGTTTCTATTTGGGAACAGATTAACTTGCCTAATCTGGTCGAAAATATTTTGCCGACGCGCGGACGCGCCGACCTGATCCTGAAAAAGGGTCTCGATCATACGATCGACCAGGTGGCGCTAAGAAAGCTTTAAATAGCCAATCCGTTTTCGTTCGCCAACGTTTCAAGGTTCACATTTGGCCGTGCACCAACGTGGGAAATCACCTCTGACGCGCATAGGCAGCCCAGAGATAGGCTTTGCTCCATCGATTGACCGCGAGCAAGGCCATATAGGAAGCCCGAGGCGAAAAGATCGCCGGCGCCAGTTACATCCTCTACATTGTCGACAGGGAAGGCGGCGACTTCAGAAATCTCGCCATCTTTGATGGCCAAGGCACCCTTTGCGCCAAGCGTGATCGCGACGGTTGAGCAATCTTTTTGAACAGCTGCAATCGCGTCATTAAGCGTATCCACCTGATAAAGTGATTTCACTTCATCTTCGTTGGCCAACAAGACATCCATTGTTTTGTCGCGCACAAGCGCCACAAATTCATCGCGGAACCGGTCAACACAAAACGGGTCCGAAAGGCTAATGCCGGTTTGACGACCATGTTTGTGCGCCAGTTCACCCGCTTTAACGAATGCGCGTTTCGCTTCCGGTGGATCCCAAAGATACCCTTCCATAAAGATAAGGGCTGATGCCGCGATCAAGTCTTCGTCCATATCGGCAACGGTCAATTCTTGGCATGCGCCCAAATATGTATTCATGGTGCGTTCGCCGTCAGGGGTGATCACAATCATCGAGCGTGCTGTTGATGTACCGTGGATGAGCGTCGGGGTGTTGTAAAAGACACCAGCTTTGGTGAGGTCTTTCCTGTAAATCGCCCCAAGATCATCTTCTGCAACTTTGCCGATAAACGCGCCTTGTCCACCGAGCGAGGAAACGCCGACGGCGGTGTTACAGCAAGAACCCCCAGAGATATGCTGCGGTTGCCCCGGCAGGCGTGAGTAGAGATATTCAGAACGCTCAGCATCCACCAAATGCATGATGGACTTGTCCATGCCCTCATTTTCCAAAAAGGCATCATCAACCTTGGCAAATACATCAACAATCGCATTGCCAATGGTCAAAACATCATATCTGGCGTCGGCCATAAATATCTCCGGTGCGTTTCGCTACTTAGGGGAAGCTTCTAAGACTTTGTCCTTAAATTTGCATTGATCAATGATCACGCAATGATAGCACTCTGGCTTTCGCGCTTTGCAGATATAGCGTCCATGCAAAATCAGCCAATGATGTGCATGAAGCAGATACTCTGCCGGAACCACTTTTTCCAGCAATGTCTCTACCGCTAGCGGTGTTTTTCCCGGCGCGAGCCCTGTGCGATTCGAAATGCGGAACAAATGCGTATCCACCGCGATTGTTGGTTGCCCGAAGGCAATATTAAGGACCACATTTGCGGTTTTTCGTCCCACCCCGGGCAACGCCTCAAGTTCTTCGCGGGTTTGCGGAACCACCGAATTGTGGTTGTCGATGAGATCTCGGCAAAGCGCATAAACATTTTTGGCTTTGTTGCGATAAAGCCCGATGGTCTTGATATATTCGCGGATTTTCTCTTCACCAAGCGCATACATTGCTTCAGGTGTCGACGCGATTTTGAACAACGGACCCGTGGCCTTATTCACCCCAACATCCGTCGCCTGGGCACTTAAAACCACAGCGACCAGCAGCGTGAACTCGTTCACATAATCCAATTCCCCTTGCGGGTTGGGGTTACTTGCCTCAAAATTGGCGAACATCTGATGGATGGTCTGTTTTGTAAGACGTGATCTTTTGGCCATGGTGATTGCGTAGTTCCTTAGAGCGACCAGAAGAGTAGGGCATGAGAATGAGCGAAATGGAAGGGCAAAAACCCGCATTTTGTGCGGTACTCACACCCCATCGCGCGCTGGATGGCGATGGTATTCGCTGGGTGATGGTGATCACCTGTTTGTTGGCCGCTATTCCCGGCTTTGTCTTCTTTTTTATGGGGGCTTGGCCTATTGTCGGCTTTCTGGGTCTTGATGTCTTGGCGCTTTTTTGGGCGCTTACCCATTCGCGACGCGACGCGCATGGATTTGAAGAAATAACGCTCTACCAAGATCAGCTTAGCGTGCGTCAGGTCACGCCAAAGGGGCACGAAACCATCCACAAACTCAACCCGTTTTGGACCAAAATCGAAGTGCTGAAAGATTTTGAGGATCGGGTGACCGATATTGTTTTGCGCTCAAAAGAACAAAAGCTTTTTGTGGGTCGCTTTCTCAATCCAGATGACAAGAAAAGCTTTGCCTCAGCCTTCTCGAACGCGCTTTACCGCGTTAAGCGTTAACTTGGATGCCACCGCCCGTAAAATTCGGGTCGCCACTTAGATTGTGCCGCGATAAAGTCTGATCATTATGAATGATATGACACCTCTTTTTGCGCGCGCTCAAGATTACAATCAGATCAAGCAGGTGATTGCTGAGATTTCTGAGCGGCCAGCGGACGAGCATGATTTTGAAAAAATCGCTCGAGACATTGGGCTTAATCAACGTCAGCTCACCGCACTGTTTCAGCGCTGGGCGGGCATCACGCCAAAAGCCTTTTCGCAATGTGTCACGCTCAACCGAGCACGCAAAATGCTCAAAGAGAATGTGCCGCTCTTAGACGCAAGCTATGAGCTTGGATTGTCTTCCGCTGCGCGGCTCTATGATCTGTTTGTAACCCATGATGGCATGCCGCCCGGCGTTTACCGCGCCAAGGGTGAGGGCCTTGAAATAAGATATGGCTTTCACCCATCACCATTTGGGCAAGCCCTGATTATGGTGACGGACTATGGCCTTGCAGGCCAGGCATTTTGCGATGAAGGCGAAGAAAAATTCGCGCTTGAAGACATGCAAAAACGCTGGCCAAATGCGCACTATGTTGAAGCTGAGCCAAACGAGATCAGCCATTGGGCGTCCCGTATTTTTGATCCGCAAAAATGGAATATCGATGATCCTGTACGGATCGTTATGATCGGGACGGATTTCGAAGTCCGCGTTTGGGAAACGTTGCTGCGTATTGGACCGGGACAGGCCACCACTTATGGCGATATTGCCAGCTCGATTGGTAAACCCAAAGCCGCCCGCGCGGTGGGCGCTGCGGTTGGCCGAAACCCGATTTCATTCGTGGTGCCGTGTCACCGCGTGATCGGCAAGAATGCAAAGCTTACGGGCTATCATTGGGGTTTAACCCGCAAACAAGCCATCCTTGGCTGGGAAGCCGCGCTTGTGGGAGACGCTTAAAGAAAAGGCGACCC
>CAJXLH010000299.1 GCA_913055925.1 uncultured Maritalea sp.
TCTACCAGCTCGACATTGAAATGAGCTTTGTTGAGCAGGAAGACGTTTTCCAAGCGATTGAGCCGGTTCTTCGCGGTGTGTTCGAAGAATTTGGTGAAGGCAAGCCGGTTACTCAAGAGTTCCCACGTATCCCGTACGCTGAATCGATGCGCAAATATGGTAACGACAAGCCTGACCTGCGTAACCCAATTGAGATGGAATCAGTTACTGAGCACTTTGCTGGCTCTGGCTTTGGTATTTTCGCAAACCAGATTGCGAACGATCCAAAGGTTGAAGTTTGGGCGATCCCAGCGCCAACCGGCGGATCACGCGCATTTTGTGATCGCATGAACAAATGGGCGCAGGGTGAAGGGCAGCCAGGTCTTGGTTATATCTTCTTCCGTGACGGTGAGGGCGCTGGCCCAATTGCGAAGAACATTGGTGAAGAGCGTACAGCAGCGATCCGTGATCAGCTTGGCCTGAAAGACGGCGATGCGGTGTTCTTTGTTTGCGGCGTGCCTTCCAAGTTTGTAAGCTTTGCGGGCGCGGCGCGTACACGTGCTGGTACTGAACTTGACTTGATCGACAAAGATCGTTTCGATCTTTGCTGGATCGTTGATTTCCCAATGTTTGAGTGGAACGAGGACGAAAAACGCGTCGATTTCTCTCACAACCCGTTCTCTATGCCGCAGGGCGGTTTGGATGCGCTTGAAAATCAGGACCCACTAACAATAAATGCTTATCAGTACGATATCGTGTGTAACGGTTTTGAATTGAGCTCTGGCGCGATCCGGAATCACCGCCCAGAAATCATGAAGAAAGCTTTCGACATCGCTGGATATGATGAGAGCGTCCTTCACGAGAAATTCGGCGGAATGTTGCGCGCAATGGAATATGGTGCGCCTCCACACGGTGGTATTGCACCAGGTATTGATCGTATCGTGATGTTGCTTTGCGGTGAAGAAAACTTGCGTGAAGTCACTGCGTTCCCAATGAACCAGCAAGCTGAAGATTTGTTGATGAGCGCGCCTTCAGAAGTGTCTGCACGTCAGTTGCGTGAGCTTCATATTCGCTTGAATTTGCCGAGCGAATAAGAGCAAAAAGAAAAATTCGACTTTGTGAAAGGCGCTGCCAGAAATGGCAGCGTCTTTTTTTGGTTAAATCGGTGTTAAGCGATTTGGCTTAAAAATAGCTAAGAGTTTATTGTTGGTGTGTATCTAAGTTGAAGTCGCGTCTTTCTCATGTACTGATGTTCTGCAGCGCAATTCTTGCATTTGCGCCCGTGATTTCTGTCGACTATTTGCTTGATGCTTATGTCCGAATGCGCGGCATGCAAGAGCTGAAAATGTCGGTCAACACCATCATCAGCGAAACCCAAGTCACAGTTGCCTCTGCAACGGAGTCGCTTCAAAGCCTTACAACGCGCAGTCCGTCTCTGTGTACACCAACATTCTACCGGACTGCCGCAAAAGAGATGCGTGCGAACTATATTTTGCGGCAAATCATCGTCAACAATACCGACGGGGCAGTGCAGTGCTCTCTATATGGCGATAGCTTTGCGTACTCAGCCATTACACCAACAATGAGTATGCCTGGTGGGCCACATGAAATGACAGTGGTTCGGATTGAAGAGAATCCATTCCCAATGCTCAAAATCTCTTTGCGGGTGCGTCCCGGTAAAGAGGTGTCGACCTTTGTGCCGATGAATTCACACATGATGGACGAGGGCGTTGGCGGTGTTGAAAAGTCAATAATGACGCAATTCGCACTGACAAGCGGCTTGTCCGTCTACGAATTTGGTGATCCGGATCGATACTATAGCGACGCGCATCCGAATGAGAATTTCTTGTTCTACATGCAAATCGCCTCCAACGTGCCGTTGTCCGTATCAGCCGCGGTGCCAGTGGATTTGGTAGCCGCTGAATATGCCGATCTTCAAATCGGCTTTACAGTTGTTGCAAGTTTAGCAAGCTGCGTATTCCTATGGCTCTGCGTGCAATATGTGCGGCGTTCGCAAGTTCCAACGTTCGATTTGGAGCGCGCCATCAACGACGGTGAGCTGCGGCCACGTTATCAGCCGGTTATCGATTTGCAGTCGGGCACAATTGCAGGTTGTGAGGTGCTGATTAGGTGGGAGAAACCAAACGGCGAAATCATTTCGCCGGGGGCGTTTATTGAGTATGCGGAGTTGAGCGGTCTTGCTATTCCGATGACGCTTTCCTTGATGGAACAGGTTCGCGACGACTTAGAAGATTTGTGCGACCGACATCCGCATCTCAAAATTGGTATCAACTTGTTTGAACGCCATTTCCGCGATGGCTCGATTGTTGAAGATGTTCAGTCGATTTTCGGTGCTACACGTATTCGGTACACGCAATTGGTGTTTGAAATCACTGAGCGTCAGCCCCTTTCGGATATGGGCGGCGTAAACGCTGTTATTCATGCGCTGCGCGATCTTGGGGCAAAAGTAGCGCTCGATGATGCGGGTACAGGTCATTCCAACCTTGCTTATATCCAAAAGCTCGGTATCGACATCGTCAAAATTGACCGTGTGTTTGTCGAACTCATTCGTCACCGAAACCAGCCGGTGCCTGTGGTTGACGCTCTTATTGGTATGGCAAACGAACTTGGCACCGAAATCATTGCTGAGGGTGTTGAGACTGAGGAACAGGCTCGTTATCTCCAGAAAAAAGGCATCCGTCAGGCCCAAGGTTTCCTTTTTGCGCCGGCCTTGCCAATTGATGCATATCTCGCCTTGGCGGAGCGGATGAACAATGAAGAGGTTGAACTCATCGAGCAGCTGGATCAAAGCCGCGTGGATGATCTTGTCGGCTTTGTGAATGACGGCATGTCTGACGAGGCAAAAGCGGGCCTTGATGAAAACACGCCACTTTCAGACGTTATCAACTCGGTTGATGAAAAGAAAAAGCCGCAACAGTCTGACGATGAACCTGTAACAGAATCGCCAATTGCCGAGATTAAAGGCGACGAAGATGGTGATGATGAAGAAAAATCGGGTGAAGATGAGGCCGTCGCCTAAATTCGCGGTTGCGTATTAGACTAACGTATAGTTACAAAATAAACGGGGACGCTGGTCTAACGCTTTTCAAATTGCTGGTTAAGTGGCAGACGAGGTCAGCAAAAAACTGAGGAAAGCTAATGACGCAGGATCCGCGCGAAGCACAAAAGTCGCTCAAAGAAGCAGCGCTTCATTTCCACAAATGGCCAAAACCAGGCAAGCTCGAAATTCGAGCGACTAAGCCTTTAGGCAACCAGCGCGACCTTGCGCTTGCCTATTCGCCGGGTGTGGCCGCGCCATGCGAGGAGATTGCGGAAAACCCAAGCCTAGCGTCAGACTATACCTCACGAGGTAACCTTGTAGCGGTGATCTCCAACGGCACAGCGGTTTTGGGTCTTGGTGCTATTGGCGCACTGGCATCAAAGCCGGTG
>CAJXLH010000300.1 GCA_913055925.1 uncultured Maritalea sp.
GGGCGCGGTTTATTTGAATAACCTCGGTTTATATGTGCCGGATCCAAACCCAAATGATGCATTTGTTTGGGTTCAGCTAGCAATTCTTGCTGTCATTATTGGCGGTTATTTCTTGCACCGTTGGGCTCGCCGTCGTCAAGAAACGACGGGTAAACGTTTCCCATTTCCACTTGTGTTTATTGCACTATTGATCGTTATCCCAACGATCGTGTGGTTTATAACTGGTGCTTCGATTGAATTGGTTATGCCAGAGTTGAAGCGTTTCAACTTCCAAGGTGGTCTACAGTTGCCACCGGAATTTGTAGCCTTGCTATTTGGCTTGGTGGTTTATACCGCTGCCTTTATCGCTGAAACAGTTCGTGCAGGTATCTTGGCCGTCAGCAAAGGCCAAACGGAAGCTGCACAATCACTAGGTTTGAAAAACTCAGACCGGTTGAACTTGGTTATCGTTCCGCAAGCAATGCGGGTGATCGTTCCACCTTTGACCAGCCAGTATTTGAACCTCACCAAGAATTCTTCACTCGCGGTGGCCATTGGCTATCCGGATATTGTGAACGTGTTCATGGGCACAGCTTTGAACCAATCAGGTAAAGCTGTGGAAGTGATCTTCATGACGATGATGGTGTATTTGACGTTGTCATTACTCACATCAATCGTGATGAACTGGTACAACGCGCGCATTGCGCTAACAGAGCGATAGGGGAGACTCGATATGTCAAATTCTAGTTTTGCCTATGTGCGAACAGAAATGCAGGATGAAAAGCCAGCACCAGCCAACAGTACCGGTGTCACCGGCTGGCTGAAAGAGAACTTGTTCTCAGATGTAATCAACACAATCATGACGATCGTGGGAATTGCATTCTTGGTTTGGTTCATTCCGCCTATTTTCAACTTCTTGGTCACCCATGCGGTGTTCCCTTGGTCAGCCGAAAACACCATTGAGGCTTGTCGTACCGAGGAAGCAGGTGCTTGTTGGATCTACGTTGTCGATCGTATGAACTTCTTCATTTACGGGTTCTACCCGTCAGAAGAGTACTGGCGCATCAACATTTGTTTCCTACTTGGTATCGTGACATTGGTGCCTTTGCTATGGCCTGACTTGCCATACAAGGGTTTGTCAGCAATCGGCTTCTTTGTTGTTTTGCCTGTTGTGACATTCTTTTTGCTAAACGGTGGCGGCTTCACAGGTCTTGCTGAAGTTCCAACTGAAAAGTGGGGTGGTTTGACCATCACATTGATCATCGCGACCGTTGGTATCGTTGCATCCTTGCCAATTGGTATTGTGCTGGCGCTAGGTCGTCGCTCACATATGCCTTTTGTGAAGTATGTCTGTATCGCGTTCATCGAGCTTTGGCGTGCGGTTCCTTTGATCACCGTATTGTTCATGGCATCGATTATGCTTCCTTTGTTCCTGCCTGAAGGCACGACAATTGATAAGTTGCTCCGTGCGCTTGTTGGTGTGTCGCTCTTCTCAGCAGCGTACATGGCGGAAGTTGTGCGCGGTGGTTTGCAGGGTCTTCCAAAAGGACAGTATGAAGCGGCTGATGCGCTTGGTTTGAACTACTTCAAATCTATGTATCTTGTTGTTTTGCCACAGGCGTTGAAGCACGCCATTCCAAACATCGTGAACAACTTTATCTCGTTGTTTAAAGATACATCGCTTGTGTCCATTGTTGGTCTTTTCGACCTTTTGAACACAGTGCAAGCCACAACAGCACAAGTTGAATGGAAATCACCTCACCAGGCTACAACCGGCTATCTGTTTGCAGCGGCCGTGTTCTGGGTATTCTGTTTCGGCATGTCTCGCTACTCCATGGCTATGGAGCGCCGTTTAGACACCGGACACAAGGAGTAAAAAATGTCAGAAGTAACAGCATCAGGCGAAATCAAAGCCGATCGCTCCAAAATGCATGTGTCCGAGACGGACATTGCAATTGAAATCAACGATATGAACAAGTGGTACGGGGACTTCCACGTATTGCGTGACGTTAATCTGAAAGTCATGAAGGGCGAACGCATCGTTATTGCCGGTCCATCTGGTTCAGGTAAGTCAACGCTCATTCGTTGCATCAACCGTTTGGAAGAGCACCAACAAGGTGACATCATTGTTGATGGTATCGAGTTGACTAATGACTTGAAACGGATCGATGAAGTTCGTCGCGAAGTTGGCATGGTGTTCCAGCACTTTAACCTCTTCCCGCACCTGACCATCATGGAAAACTGCACACTTGCTCCAATGTGGGTGCGCGGCATTCCAAAAGCAGAAGCTGAAGCAACTGCGATGGAATATCTCACTAAAGTGAAAATTCCTGAGCAGGCTGACAAATATCCAGGTCAGCTTTCTGGTGGTCAGCAGCAACGTGTGGCGATTGCGCGCTCATTGTGCATGAATCCAAATATCATGTTGTTTGATGAGCCAACCTCAGCGCTTGATCCGGAAATGATCAAGGAAGTGCTTGAAGTGATGGTGAACTTGGCCGAAACGGGCATGACCATGCTCTGTGTGACCCACGAAATGGGTTTTGCGCGCCAGGTGGCAAACCGTGTGATCTTCATGGACCAAGGCCAAATCATTGAGCAAAACGACCCAGACAACTTCTTCGATAATCCGCAACATGAGCGGACAAAGTTGTTCTTGAGCCAGATTTTGCACTAAGCAAACACTTAATTCGAGCAGTTGGATACAATTCGATTGCTCGGGTTAATATATTGTTTTACAAATATGTTTGGGCGGCCTATGGGGCCGCTCAAATTGTAAGAGGGTAGAGTGATCCATTTCCGCACCGTTTTAATTGCGTTTCTATTAGCGTTTGCGGCCGTAAATGCCGCAAGGGCAGATACGCTGGACGTTGTGTTGGAACGTGGACTTGTCCGCTGCGGCGCAATCGAAGGCCATCGAGGATTTTCGCAAAAATCAGAAGATGGTTTTTGGAGCGGGTTTGACGTTGATATCTGCCGTGCCGTTTCCGCCGCGCTTTTTACAAGTGGTAGTCGCGTTGAGTTTATCGAATATGCAGGCACTGATCGCGTAGCACCGTTGCAAGCTGGTGAGGTGGACCTTATGGCCCGTGCGTCATATTGGACCATGAGCAACGACACACAATTTGGCGTGCAAAATGTCGGATTCTCTTACGTTGACGGGCAAGCAATTATGGTGCGCGAAGCGCTTGGCGTCGCGTCTGCCGTGCAGCTGCAAGATATCAATGTTTGCGCGGTTGCAGATTCGCTTGAGCAGGTGCGCATTGAACGTTTTTTCTTTGAGCAGCAAATTACCTACAAAGAAAACTATTATCACGACCCGCAGGACCTTCGTGTGGCCTACAAGGCGGGAATTTGTGATGCGGTTACCGCTTCTGAGAGTTTTTTGCGCGAGATGTTGATTGAAGAACTTGTTTCAATCGAACACCGGATACTGCCGGAACGTTT
>CAJXLH010000301.1 GCA_913055925.1 uncultured Maritalea sp.
GGCTTGTGCGACATGTGATGGCTTTTTCTACAAAGATAAAGAAGTCCTTGTTATTGGTGGCGGTAACACCGCAGTGGAAGAAGCATTGTTCCTGACAAACTTCGCTTCCAAAGTGACCCTAGTGCACCGCCGCGATGAGTTGCGCGCCGAAAAGATCCTTCAAAAACGCTTGTTTGCGAATGAGAAGATCGAAGTTCTATGGGACACCGAAGTTGCTGAAGTTGTTGGCACTTCCGGCATTCCGAAATCTGTGACCGGCGCAAAGCTGAAAAACCGCAACACTGGCGAAATCTACGATATCGCCGCGGATGGCATCTTTGTTGCGATTGGCCACGCGCCTGCAACCAGCCTTTTCCACGACAAGCTGGAAATGAAACATGGCGGCTATTTGGTAACAGCACCTGACAGCACCGCGACCAATATCCCTGGCATTTATGCTGCTGGCGATGTGACCGACGACAAGTACCGTCAGGCCGTAACTGCTGCTGGCATGGGCTGCATGGCGGCGCTTGAAGCCGAGAAATTTCTTGCAGAGCAAGAAGTTGCGGAAGCGGCTGAATAATGAGCATTGATTGGGACCGTTTGCGGATATTTCATGTCGTTGCCGAAGCTGGCAGCTTCACCCACGCTGGTGAACGGCTCGGCATGAGCCAATCCGCGGTCTCAAGACAGGTCTCTTCGCTTGAAGATGGCCTTGGCCTAAAGCTTTTCATCCGGCACGCACGTGGTCTGGTGCTAACCGAGGTGGGCGAACAATTGTTCAAAACCGCCCACCGCATGGCTTGGGAATTGCAGTCGGTCGAAGCGCAGATGAGCGAAACCCGCGATACGCCAACCGGCCCACTGTTGCTTACAACTACGGTTGGATTTGGATCTACATGGCTCACCTCGCGGATTGACGAGTTTTTGGAGCGCTACCCAACGATCCAACTCGAAATCAAATTGAATGATTCCGAGCTTGACCTCGCCATGCGTGAGGCCGACGTGGCCATCCGTTTGCACCGCCCAAACCAGTCCGAGCTGATCCAGCGTAAATTGTTCACTGTGCATTTCCACTTCTATGCGTCTTCAGGGTACCTCGAACAATATGGCATCCCGAAATGCGTTGATGATTTGGACAACCACAAAATCATTTCATTCGGCAACCCAAGTCCTGCCTATTTGGGCGACGTGAATTACCTTGAAACTGTGGGTCGTGCGGAAAACAACCCCCGCATCCCTGCACTGCGCGTAAATGCGATTTACGGCATGATGCAAGCATGTCGTGAAGGCATTGGCATTGCCATGCTGCCCGACTATGTGACCGAAGGTGAGAATTCGCTTGTTCGGGTGTTGGACGACCAAGAAATGCCGGAATTCGAAACCTATTTCGTTTATCCACCGGCGCTGAAAAACTCAAAGCGCGTCGCTGTGTTCCGAGACTTCCTCGTGTCAAAAGCCCGCGATTGGAAGTTCTAACGAGCTAGTTGTGTGGCTTAAACCGCGTCGAAAGCCCTGCGAGCATTGGTCCGGCCAAATCGTCCCAAACTTCGTCGATAAATTTGTCGGCGTCACTGCCCAAAATCTCGTCATAACCGGTCAGCTGTTGCTCAATGAAGAGATGGGTAAAACCATGCACGGTGCTCCACAGCAAAAGAACGTCTTGATAGACAGCCTTTGGTAGCTTGCCGGCCCGAAACTCCTCAAAATCACGAGCCGGTTCGCCGCGCACCAAATAGACCATGCGCGTAAAAATCGCATAAGCGCGGCGCTCCGCCTGCTCCAATATTGGATCGTGAATGTCAACCAAGTCACGGCGGAACATCAACCTAAATCGCTCCGGATTATGGACTGCAAACTTCGCATACTGCCGAGCAAACTCGCTTATCTGCGATTCAGGTGTTTTGGGCGCGGTTTGATAAGCTTTTTCCGCCACCGCTGCGATCATATCAAAGCTTTGCGCCACCACAGCGGTCAGCAAGCCCTTCAATCCGCCAAAGTGATGCGCTGGCGCCGCATGGGAAACCCCCGCCCTTCGTGCACAGGCTCGCAACGTCAATGCCTGCAGTCCTTCATCTGCCAAAATCGCAGATGCAGCATCCAACATAGCCTGCCGCAAATTGCCATGGTGATATGTTGATTTTTGTCCGGCCAAGGGCGCCTCGTCATTCCAGATTTTTTGACTTTACAGCTTGAGATTTTTGCGCTCAACTAGATTTATGATCGTTGTTGCATCACGTTCACGTGGTTTGCAATCGTCTCGCTGTTGACTGCGGAATTTTTTCGCACAAACGACACCTCCTTAACCTTTTGTTTTCAAATAGAAAATTTTCGGTATGCATTTTTTGCATATCCGGGTTGCGTTTGTGATGGTTGCCAAATCATGAACGAACCATCATATAGCGCATCAAGAATACGAACCGAGTTGTTCCTCCTCCCTCAACTCATTCGTTGTTCCCTCCTTGTTAGAGTTTTCCTCTAATTCTTCTGGCTCTATCCTTTGATAGAGCCTTTTTTTTGCGCTGATTTTGGCATGCATTTTATGCATATCTTGTATGCATACTTGCCTGTTGAACTTGCCAGTAAAAAAATTCATATAAGCCTCAATACAGATTGATCACGTTCCTCCTCCTCCCTCGTGATTGATTTGGAAAAGGGCAGACACCGTCCCTCCTCCCTCGATGTCTGCCTGGCAAATTCAAAGGCTTCGTCTTCTTAGGCGGAGCCTTTTTGTTTGGCCCGCTGACATGCCATGCAAAAACTGCATAGCCAATATGCGGATTGAACGCTTGTTTGGCGCAGCACCGACCCTATATAAGACAGGTAACGAGTTGATCACGTCCTCCTCCTCCCTCGTGATTGACTTGAACAAAGGCAAACACCGTCCCTCCTCCCTCGATGTTTGCCTTGCTAATTCTAAGACCCTGCCAATTTGGCGGGGTCTTTTTTTGGCTAATGCGTTTTCCTTCAGGGCTTGCATTGGTTTTTCCAGCAATTCTCGGACCTAGTGCAGGCTCAGACCTGGCCCTTCGGATCAAGTCCGAGGGTGACGGTTGTGTATTGCGTCGATTGCATTGCCCAACACCGAAACCTCTTAAGTTTTTTGATGCCGCCGTTGGTCGCTTCGCTCAATTTTTTTTCGCTCACGCCGCGCAGGCTGGCCCGGTACCCCCGAGCATTTTACGTTTCCGCCGTCGGCCTTTCAGGCCTACCCCACCCCCCGCCAATTGGTGCTAAACACCAATGCCTCCACAAGCGGTTTTGCTTTGGAGTTTTTCAGTTTGGTTTGCAGGCACGAGGCGTTTGAGGTCTCTGCCGAACTTGTAGTTTAGTGAGACGCCAAACGCCTCGTGCAAATGACATGTTGCAATTGATCAAAACAAACCCGGGGTGCTCACCCTTCTATCCC
>CAJXLH010000302.1 GCA_913055925.1 uncultured Maritalea sp.
ATGGCGTCCGATTTTCCCGACCAAGATTGGAGCCGTGCATCACTTGTGTTGCAGGCGCGCCAATCGGGTGTCATGGATATATCCATCCTCAACGCGCTCGAAGCAATTCCCAGAGAGAGATTTGTTCCTGAAGAGTATTTGGAGCACGCTTATCGCGATGTTTCGATTCCTTTGCCTCATGGTCAATCCATGATTTCAGCAATCAGAATCGCCAAATTTCTCAACTGTGTGCATGTGGATGCTCCGACGAACAAGATTTTAGAAATTGGCACTGGCTCAGGTTACAGCGGCGCACTCCTTTCAAAGCTTTGCAAGCGATTATACACTGTTGAGAGGCATCGCGACCTTTCGGTTGCCGCGCGGAGTGTCTGGCTTGAGCTGCAGATCAACAACATTGTCGAACATGTGGGAAATGGCGCTCAAGGATGGGCCTATCAAGCGCCCTTCAACCATATTTTTGTTTGGGGTGCGCTTGCTGAAATTCCAACTGAACTAGGTGATCAGCTGGTAGAGGGCGGTAGTATGCTTTTTGCGAAAGGCGATTCCTCACAATCGCAAGACATTGTTGTGGCCACCAAGGTTGACGGTGTGCTTGATGAGCAGTTTTTTGGCAAAACCAGACTGCCTTCCATATGGCTTGGGAAAAGTTCGGCGTCTTAAACTCCCCTTTACCTTAACAGACCTATACTCGGCACAGTTGTATTGTATTGAGTATGAGTTGGCGCATGAGTATTCGCGTAAAAAGACAGGCAAAAGTGCCATATATGGCGCTCATTGGCTTGGTGTCTTGCACGGCATTGCTGGCAGGATGTACGAGCAGTCGATTTATGGGCGCGCCGCTTGTAACGAATTCCGTAAACACCGCAACAAATGCTGACCTTAATCAGGCCATGCCAAACGCAGTTGCGGCCACAGACTTGCCAAGTCAACGCCAGCAATTGGCATCTATGAACCCGCGAGCGCCATATGTGCCTGCGGCAGATATTGGCGCCAGTGGTCCATACAATACGGCAATCGATTCTCAAGATCCGCGTTTGACGGGTCAATATGGACAGGTTCAGGCATCGCCTAGTTTCGGGCAAGCACCGGCAAATAGCTCACAAATTGTGCGCCAGCAGCTACCCTCATTGTCATCACCAGTAGTAACGAGTACCCAAACAATGCCAGCTATGCCTCAAGTCGCGTCTGTCGATCTGGCGAAAGCGCCAAATGTCGACAAAACGACAACTGCCAGTATTTCAACACCGCGTGCGGTACCTGAAAACTCTTTCATGCACCGTATCGAAGCAGGTGAGTCACTTTATGCCATCGCGCGTCGATATGACGTGACAACCGATTCTATTGTGTCTGCGAATGGTTTGGCATCTCCAGACAAAATATTCGTCGGGCAGGAGATCATCGTTCCTGGTCGCCCAGGGATGACTGCGCCGAAATCTACATTGAGCGCACCAATACCACAAGCACTTGGAACTTTGAAAGTTGCTGAAACAACTGAGGAGCCCGTTCAGCTTACGCCGCCAGCTGCTGTTACGCCTGCACCGGAAGCACCAAAGCGCGTTGACGAGCAGAAAACGGCTTCAATTGCGAAAACTGTGGCTGCTTCTGCACCCGTCGCACCTAAACCAATTGCTCGACCTTCAGGCCTGAGTGCACCAAAAGCTGCACCGAAAGTTGAAACGGCAAAAGTTGAGCCGAAACCGACGCCTGTTGAGACAAAGCCAGTTGAAAAAGTGCAAACAGCTTCTATTTCGACGCCAGCGCCAAAGGTGGAGGCTGCTACTGCAGGTTTCCGTTGGCCGGTAAAGGGTCGCGTGATCGCCGATTTTGCCGGTTCGAAAACTGGATTGAATATCGAGGTTCCGGAAGGTTCATCGGTTCGCGCAGCTGAGGCCGGGCAGGTGATTTATGTAGGTAACGCCGTGGAAGGGTTTGGCAACCTGATTCTTATCAAACACACAAACGGCTTCGTTTCCGCATATGCACACCTGAAGGATATAACAGTTGCAAAAGGCACCAATGTGAGCCGTGGCGATGCGATTGGTACGGTGGGTATGACGGGTTCAGTGAACCGTCCGCAATTGCACTTTGAACTTCGCAAGGGCGCAACGCCGGTTGATCCTGCTCCGCTTCTTTCAAGTTAAGCAGCAGACCTCAAGTCAGGTAACAAATTGTTGGCCAGCTCCTTAGCTTAGGGACTGGCCTTTTTTACCGGCCAATTGACGCACGAATTGCATGGCAACACGCCCCGATCGAGCGCCACGAGTTGCTGCCCATTCAATGGCACCCGCGCGGAGTTCATCGTCACTCACACTGACACCAAAATGATCGCAATAGCCGCGAACAATCTTCAAATAAGTGTCTTGATCGCAATTATGGAAGCCGAGCCACAATCCGAAGCGGTCTGAAAGTGAAACCTTCTCGTCAATTGCTTCGTTCTCGTGAATTGCGGCGCGGGTTTCGTTTTCCATCATGTCGCGCGGCATAAGGTGCCTTCGGTTTGATGTGGCGTAAAACAAAACGTTGGCCGGACGGCCTTCCAATCCACCATCCAACACGGATTTCAACGCCTTATAGTCCGTCTCGTCTTTATCGAACGACAAATCATCGCAATAAACCAAGAACTGAGCGTCTAGCTTCGAAAGTTTGCGCATCAGAATGGGCATAGTTCGAATGTCTTCGCGGTGTATCTCAATTAAGACCAAGCGCCTCAACGATGAGTCGTCATCTGCTCGTTTGACAATATCGGCGTGTACAGATTTCACAATTGAACTTTTGCCCATGCCCTTGGCACCCCACAAAAGCGCGTTGTTGGCACCGTGCCCGCGGGCAAATTGCTCTGTGTTCGACAGAATTGTTTCTTTCTGCAATTCGATGCCAAGTAACAGTTGAATGTCGACATAATTGACCTTCTCAACAGGTAAGAGGGTCATCGATTGACCATCCCATTGATAGGCATTCGCGTCGCTCAAACTCATCTCTTGCGCGTAATCACGACCTGCAAGGACCGCCAATGAGCGTGCGATATCGATTAACACCTGTTTCTTGTTCATTTTATATCCAATCTATGCCCGAAAAAGCGCGATAGCCTTTGCATTTAGATATTTGCACCTATATATTCCCGCACGATCTAAGACCACTAATTTGGCTTGACCGACGCTACATATAAAGTGAAAAGGCGGCGGTTTAAAAGTCGATCTAAGGAGTATTCGTATGTTTGTCACACCAGCATTTGCACAGGCTGCCGCACCAGGCGCAGGTGATTACCTAACGAGCCTTGTGCCGATTTTGCTGATCATCCCAATCTTTTACTTCTTGATCATTCGCCCGCAGCAAAAGCGTGTGAAAGAGCAACAAAACATGCTTGAAGCTATTCGTCGT
>CAJXLH010000303.1 GCA_913055925.1 uncultured Maritalea sp.
TAGTTTAGGATCGGCAACCACCGTTTGGCGAGTTCGTCAAATGCCTCTTCAACTAAGCCCGCCGGGCGCTGTGGCCACGGATAAAGATAGGGCCACGCAAGCGCGCCTGAGAACGACGCCATTGCGTTGAGACCAAGATTGTTTGACGCTGAGAGTGCAAATTTGACTTGTTCAACAGCCCATTCTTTACGGGCTTTTGGATTATTGTGCACATCAGCTGGCGCAAAGCCATCATAGGCTTGGTCATAAGCTGGGTGCGAAGCGACCAACTGGCCTTGAAGGTGGGTTGAAAGCTCTGTGATTTCCACACCGTTTTCATTCGCGACACCTTTGAACTCGTCGCAATAGGCTTTGGATGTCGCTGCTTTTTGAAGGTCGATGAAACGGCCATCCCAGCTTGGGACTTGCACGCCAAGATACCCAAAATCTGCCGCCCATTTGGTGATGTCGTTCCAGTTGTTAAACGGCGCGTCGTCGCCTGCAAATTGCGCCAAAAAGAGAGCAGGGCCTTTAATGGTTTTCATCGGGCTTCTCTAAATGTTGTGAATTGTTTGAAAAATGAAACGGCAGGGAAAGTGGGTTCCCTGCCGTAACTTGTCCTCGCCGTCTTAGAACGGTGAGTCCGGGAAGTAGAAGTCCATTGCGTTTTCTTGGGTGATCAATGTCGCACCAAGAATATAACGGCCAGCAACTGGTCCATTAGACTTAAACGCAGCAACTGTTACGTCCATTGCTGTTGCAATCATTGCAGGTGGATAAAGCACGTCTACTGGCTGTAGCTCGTTGCCATCCGCGATAGATTTGATGGTTTCTTTCATGCCAGCACCGCCAACAACGAACATGCCATCACCTGTGCGACCTGCTTGCTCAAGCGCTGCGACAACACCAATGGCGATATCATCATCTTGCGCCCAAACCGCATCGATATCCGGGAAACGGCTTAGGAAGTCTTGCATAACTTCAAAACCATCATCGCGGTTCCAGTTTGCGTGTTTGTGATCAAGCACGTTGATGCCAGAACCTTCGATTTCTGCCATGAACGCGTCAAAACGTTCATTATCGATGGTTGTTGGAATACCGCGAAGGATAACGATGTTGT
Organism: uncultured Maritalea sp.; assembly: GCA_913055925.1. Lineage (GTDB taxonomy): Bacteria > Pseudomonadota > Alphaproteobacteria > Rhizobiales > Devosiaceae > Maritalea. Next base: position 1,100 of record CAJXLH010000303.1, read on the forward strand.
CGCCTTCTTTTAGGCGGCCTTTCATGTACTGAGCTGACACACGACCCAATTCTGGGTTGTTGCCTGCAACATAGATGTCTTCGATGCCTTCTTGGCTCAAACCACGGTCAACAACTGTGATCAACGCACCAGATTTTTTGGCGTTCAAAACAGGGTCTGTTAGCGGAGCAGATTCAAATGGCAAGATGACAAGGGCGTCTACACCAAGTGCTGAAACCAAATCTTCCACCGCGTTTGCTTGTGCGCCAGAATCTGGTGAGTTCACCAAGATCAAGTCCACATCTGGGTAAAGTGCTTCTAGGCGCTTTTCTGCCTGTTCAGCGTGCCAGTTCATACCAGCAGCCCATGCGTGGGTTGGCGTTGGATATGAAACACCGATTTTGATTTTGTCGTCAGCGGTGGCTACACCACCCATCACCAACGCGCCCAAAGTCGCCAGTGACATCAATGTCTTATTCAATTTCATTGGTTCCTCCCAATTCGAAATTTAGGGTGAGCGATACCGGTCACCGGCAAAGCTCGGTTCATCACGTGACGGAGATCCGTTACGTAAATTCTCTAGGTTGTTTTGTTCTTCTTTTTGCCCCAGCTACCGCGCTGCAACCACACGGCGATGATGATAATCAAGCCTTGCATAGTGCCGTTGAGATAGTTGGAGATGAGATCGGTGAAGTTCAGAATGTTACCGATGGTTGTTAGAATAAGTGCGCCCAAAATGGTGCCGCCGATCCGACCATAGCCACCTTTTAGAACTGTACCGCCGATAATCACCGCCGCGATTGCTTCAAGTTCCCAAAGCACGCCCGTTGATCCAGATGCGGAGCCAAGTCGTGGTACGTAGATGATCGTTGCGAGTGCCACACACAGACCTTGCAAAACATAGGTGATTGTTTTGACGCGATCGACGTTGATCGCTGAGTATTTGGCGACGGCTTCGTTCGAACCGATGGCCGTGCAATAGCGACCAAACGCAGTTCTGTTCAGCAAAATCCAACCGGCAACAGCGACCACGATGAATACCCACACTGGGATCGGTAGCCCTAAGAAAGAGTCGTAATAGACTGGACGATAGGTGCCGCGAATGCCGAAATCGAGTGACAGCGTGCCGCCATCAGCGAAATAGGTCACCAGCGATCGGTAAATCCCCATTGTGCCAAGCGTCACAATGAACGCCTCAATCTTGCCTTTTGTGGTCAAAAAGCCATTGATCCAGCCCGCGCCAATGCCAAGGATTATGCTACAGCCACAACCTATGAGGACCGTGGGCACACCTGTTCCAAAAGTATCAACCGCGCTGTTCATTATGATGATCATCAGACCGGCGATTACGGCCGCCATGGACCCGACTGACAAGTCGATACCACCAGCGGTAATAACAAACGTTGCGCCTACTGCGATAATGCCGATAAAGGCAGAGCGGGTGAGGAGGTTTGTGACGTTGCCTTCGCTTAAGAAGGCTGGATTGAGCATGTAGCCGATCACACAGAGCGCCAACAGCGCGATGGCCGGACCTAGCGTTTTAAAGTCGATGTCGGGCATGGTGAATTTGTTTTTTTGTGCGGTTGCCATGTTGTCAGCCATTTGCGACAGCCTCCTTCAGACCGGCGGCGTAACGCACGATCTCATTCTCGTTATTGTCATTGCCGGTGACGACACCGGTTATTCGTCCTTCGCGCATGACCACCACGCGGTGGCAAACGCCAATGATTTCGGGCATTTCTGACGAGATCACGACAACCGACATACCGTCTGCTGCAAGTGCCGCTAGGAAATGATAGATTTGTTGCTTGGTGCCTACATCGATGCCACGTGTTGGTTCATCAACGATGAGAACTTGCGGGTTGCACTCCATAATCTTGCCGAGCAGCAGTTTTTGTTGGTTGCCGCCGGACATGTCGCCGACTTTTACCATTGGGTCGCGCGCACGAATATCAAAGCGGCGAATGGCGCGTTTTAGGGCGTCGTCTTCATTTTTGCGTTGGGTCAAACCGTTTTTGATGAAGTTCTGCAGTGCCATCAAAGTAAGGTTAGGGCGCATCATTTGTTCTAGTAGCAAGCCTTTGCCCTTACGGTCTTTGGTAAGATAGGCAATGCCCGCGTTTCGTGCCTGCGCAACGGAGGTGAAATTTTGCAATTCACCATTCACATAAATTTCCCCGCCTTCGCGAGGCGTAAGACCACAAAGCGCTTCAAATACCGCTGTGCGACCTGAACCCACTAGCCCCGAGAAGCCAAGAATTTCGCCCTTGCGCAGCTCAAAGCTGACATCGCGCACAC